>CBIHMX010000153.1:0-6441 GCA_966211115.1 uncultured Gemmatimonadaceae bacterium
ATCGAGGATGAGCCGGATGCTGTGATACGCGCCCGCCGGGACCTCGGCGTCACCCATGAACGCGCTCACACCATCGCGCAGGTCCATGAGGTCGAACGACGCGTTAGGCGTGGCGAGGACGATCCAGCCATTCGAGGTCGATTCCCCATCGTCCACGTCCTCATCGGCCTCGGCGTCGGTCGTGGCCTGGGCCTTGGCCTCGATGCGCAAGACGAACATGCTGATCGATTCGACTTCGTCGAGCGGCATCGGCGCGTCGGTCAGCCGGACCGAAATGCGGCCCTGGCCCGGGCCGAGTGACTCGTCGTCGGAACAACTGATCAACGCTCCCGCGAACAACGCGAGCGCAATGAACCTGGTGAACCTCATAAGAATCCTCCGTCAGTTTGCGATCTGGCGAGCTGCGCGCGGCGACCCGCCACAAACAGCGAATCAACCCGGCAACCACGAATCAACCGATAGTGGCTACTGTTGAACTCCGGCCACCAAGGAAGGATTCAGCGGCGTCGAGCGGGGCGGCGAGTGCTGGATCACCACATGACACCATTCCAATCCGTCGAGCGCGAGGCGTTTGTTGTGGTCGTCGTGCAACAGCGCTGGATCCTTCCGATTGCGATGTTCCTCGCCCTGGTGCCGGTCACGTTACTCGTGCCCGGCCTGGACGAGTTGGTGGTCGTCCGTCACGGCGGATCCGATGCGGCGGCACACGGCTTCATGACCGCCAACATGCTGGCCGGGATGATCGCGGTGCCGATCGTCATGCGCCGCCTTCGACGGCTGGGTGACCTGCGCGGCTGGCTGGTCACGCTGTTTCTGGTCGACGCACTGGCGTTCGTCGGGATGGGCCGCGCGCCGTCAGTGAATGTCCTCTTCGCCTTTCGCATGCTCGACGGGGCGGTGCATCTGCCCGCCGTGACGCTGCTGATGGTGGCAGCCAACCGCGTCGCCGGCGACAAGCGCGGCGCGTCGCTGGGCGCACTGGCCTCGGCGCTCATGCTGGGCATCACGGTCGGGTCCCCATTGGGTGGACGCCTCGTGGAGATGGGCGGGAGCACGGTGTATGACGTTGGCGCCATCGTCTTCCTGCTCGCGGCGGCCGTTTCCCTGCTGGCGCCGGCGACGAGTCCGTCCGCCGATGCACCGCGTGGTAGCCGATACCGGTGGCAATGGCGCCGAGCCGAGTCGTGGGTCCCGTTAGGCTACGCCTTCATGGACCGGTTCAGCATCGGCATTTTCGTGTCCACGTTCACGCTGTTTCTCTCGCGGGAGCACCAGGTCGGGCCGGCGGGGCGTGGCTGGCTGGTCGCCCTCTTCATGATTCCGTTTGCCGCGTTATGCTATCCCGTCGGCCGGCTGGCGGAGCGGGTCGGCTGGTTTCCGCTGCTGATTGCCGGCAACGTCGCATTCGGGCTCGTCTACGGCACCTACGGGCTGATGCCGATCGGCCTGATGCCGGTGTCGATGGTGCTGTCCGGCCTGGCCAGTGCGTTCATCTTCGCGCCGAGCCTCCTCCTGGTCAGTGACCTCGTCAGGCGCGGCAACGGGGAGGGGCTGTTCGGCATCTTCCAGATCGCCGGGTCGCTCGGCTTCCTGCTCGGTCCCATGGTTGGAGGCATCCTGGTTGCCGTGACCGGCGGCGACGGCCGGCCGGCGTACGAGGCGATCTTCATGATGGTGGGAGTCGCGGAACTCGGCCTCGCGTTAGGCACGATGGCATTGCGGCGGGGGTTCGCCATCAGGCAGGCCTGACAACCTGCGTGTCCGGTGGCGTGGCCCGGAACGATCTCGTGACTCTGGAACGCCGTGTGGATCCGTCCGCTCCGATGCACATGCGAGAAGGCCCGCCGGCGTTCGCCAGCGGGCCTTCACTCCGGTCATGACTTCCGGTTACCTGGGCCTGCAGGAGGAAGCTGGCCCGGCGTCGCCGACCGACCAGATCTCCACCCGACGGTTGGTGCGGTGTTCCGCGCGTGAACGCGCGGGGTTCGTGCGATCGTCATCGAGCATGAGGCATTGCTCGCCGAAGCCACGCTGCGCGATACGGTCCGTGGCCACCCCGCGTCCGGTGAGGTATTGCGCGACCGCCTGGGCGCGTCGTTCGGACAGCGACTGGTTGTACGAATCGCTGCCGAAGGGATCGGTGTGGCCTTCGACCGCGATGCGAACATCGGCGCGCTGCTGCAGCGTGCTGATCACGCGATCGAGCGTGTCGCGACCCGCCTGCGTGAGCGTGGACCGGTCGAAGTCGAAGTACACCCAGTTCAGCCTGACGAGCAATTCCTGCGAAGTGACGGTGACGCTGGCCGTTCCGGTGAGGCCCGGGCCATCGGTGCAGGTGAGTGTGATGGTGTGGGCGCCCGGCGACAACGGGCGCGTGAAGGACGCCCCCGTACCCAGGTCGCCGTCACGGCTCGAACGCCACTGCGCGGATGAGGCGAGGTTGCCCTGTTCCGGATCGGTGCACGTACCAGCGAAGTTGACCGGTCCGGTCAGCGATGCGCCGCTGCTGGGCGACGTGATCGTCGCCGCGGGAGGCGTATTGGCCGGTACCTGAGGCGGCGTCGGCGTGGGCGTCGGACTCGGCGTCACGGGTGGTTGCGCCGGAGTCGGTGCCGGAGCGGCCGGCGGTGGCGCTGCCGGCGGTGGCGAAGCCGGCATCGAAGACCCGCTCTCGTAGCAGTTGCCGTCGAACATCCGGCTCAGCCCGACGCGGAAGCCGACGTTCATGGATTCGCCGTCGAGAGTGACGAGGCTCCCGTTGAAGTTCGGCGACGGGTTGTAGTCCAGGGGCACGTCACCGCGCAGGCTCCACTTCTGGTTGAGGCAGACCTTGAGCCCGACCAGTGCGGTAACGGCATCCTCGAATTCGTTACCGGCGATGAACCCGTTGATGTCGCGAATGCGATCGCGATACACGTTATGCTGATAGCCGAGGCCGAGCATGAGGCGAAGGCGCTCGGCGAGTGGCATGGCGTAGATCACCCGCAGTGCCACTGGCGTGTACGTGACCGACTGCACGCCGGCGGCGCTGGTCCAGTCGGTCTTCCCCATTTGCGCGTCGACCTCGAGCCCGAGGTTCGGGAGCAGGTAGACTCCCAGCCGGGCGCCGATCGACAACACGTCGTCGAGGGAAAGCTCCTTGTCCATCTTCGTGAACTGGCCGAAGAGGCCACCTTCCCATGCCACCGGTCTTTGCGCCACGGCGCTGCCCGCGAGAATGGGCATCAGTGCACCGACGGCTGCCAGGGATCTCACTCGCATTGAGGCACCTCGTATTGACGTTTCTGTTGTCGATCGAGGGCTGTGCAGCCATCGGTCAACGCGGCGCCCCCATCCGCGCGAAGCGCCGGAATAGTAAGCGAATTCATGGTTGGGACCAACGGTTACTTCATCGGGGCCGGATGCGGAACGGTGGCGCTCCGAAGACGCGAACGCGGACGGTGCAGGGAGCTGCCTAGCGACTCGATGTGAGCAGGGCGAGTTCGCGTTCGATGTCGGTCGCGGTCGCGTCGACTTCCACGGGTGTGTTGGCGTAGTGCCGTTCCGCGGGTAGCGCCGCGCTCGCGAGAGGATCCTTCAGGAGGTGGCCGGTCAGAACGGCGACCACAGTCTCATCCGGACCGATGAGGCCGCCATGGATGGCCGCCCTGATGCCGGCCACAGAGGCAGCGCTCGCTGGCTCACAACCGATCCCGGAATTCCCGACCACCCGCTGTGCCTCGATGATGGACTCGTCAGGCACGGAGGCCACGACCCCATTCGTCAGGCGGATGGCCCGGACGCCGCGGTCCCACGATGCCGGGTCACCGATCCGTATCGCCGTTGCCACGGTCTCCGCCTTCACGGACTGCCGCTCAGTGAACCCCGTCGTGAATGACTGGAAGAACGGCGCGGCGCCTGACGCCTGAACCGCCAGCAGCCTCGGCACCCGATCGATGAGGCCCACACGGCGTGCTTCGTCGAGCGCTTTTCCAAAAGCCGCCGTGTTGCCCAGGTTACCGGCGGGCAGGGCGATCCAGTCCGGTGCGTTCCACCCCAGCTGTTGCAGCAGCTCGAATACGATCGACTTCTGCCCCTCGATCCGCCACGGATTTACTGAATTGAGGAGGTAGACGCCGAACTTCTGCGCCGTATCCCGAACCAGCGCCAGGCAGGCGTCGAAGTCACCGCGAACGGCCAGGGTGCGGGCGCCGTACGCGAGCGTCTGGTGCAGCTTTCCCGACGCCACTTGTCCGGCCGGAACGAGGACGAGCGCGGGAAGACCGGCCAGGGCCGCATACGCGGCGAGTGAGGCCGAGGTGTTACCGGTGGACGCGCAAGCGACGGCGAGCGCCCGGACGCGGCGGGCCTGCGTCACTCCCACTGTCATGCCGCGATCCTTGAACGAGCCGGTCGGGTTCAGCCCTTCGTGCTTGAGCCGGAGGCCGGCGCACCCGGTCCACGCCGGTACCCGGTCGTTGGTGATCAGGGGAGTATTGCCTTCGGGGAAGGAGACGATGGTCGCGGCCGGCGCGTGCATAACGAGTTCACGATATCGCCAGACGCCCGATACGTCCGCCGCGCTGCCGGCCACGTTCGTCCGGGAATCGAATTCGCGGCAGAGACCCGCTCCGCGTCCCGGCGGCAGGTGGAACATGACGTCGAGCAGGCCGCCACACCCCGGGCACTGCGTACGCGGGTCGAGTTCCTCCAACCGCAGGTTACATGATGCGCACTGCTGCCAGCGTGCGGGGGCGTCCGGGTTCGGCGTCTTCATGTGCGCGGGAACGTGTCGATTCGTGTACCGACGCGATCCGGCCGGCAAACGCGGGCCCGGCACACAAGACCGATCCGCTCGTAAGCGTCCTGCATGGCGTGAGCAACGTTCTCGGCCGCCGGCGCCGCGCTGCAGACGGCGAACGCCGTCGGCCCAGACCCGGAGATCGAGACACCAAGTGCGCCCGCGTCGAGCGCCGCCTGCTTCGCCTCGGTGAAGCCTTTCAGGAGGCCTGCGCGTGATGGCTCGGCGATCCGGTCGTCGATGGCCCTGCCTAACAAGCCGATGTCGCCCCCAAAGAGCGCCGCGACGATCGCGGCCACCTGCGCCGCCTGGTGGAGCGCCACGTCGAGTGGAACCTGTTTCGGCAACACCGACCGCGCCTCCGCCGTTCGCATGTTCTGCGCCGGGCTGGCCAGGACCACGTACAGGTTGTCCGGAACGGGAATCGACAGGACATCGATGGGATCGAGGGAACGGATCAGCACGATCCCGCCCATCAACGACGGCGCGATGTTGTCGAGGTGCCGCCCGGCGACCCTGGTTTCCGCCGCGAGGGCCGCTTCCAGAAGGTCGTCGCGGCCAAGGGGTGAACCGATCAGCGCATTGACGGCGACGGCGCCCGCGACCGCAGACGCGGCACTGCCACCCTGTCCGGCGGATAGCGGCAGGCCCTTCGTGACCCGGAGCGCAATCCCGCTCGACGGCATGGCTCCCAACGAGGAGGCGCGCTTCACGACGGCCAGCGCCGCGAGCGCGGACGCATGTTCGTCGGGATTCGTGCTCAATTCCGGGTGCCCCGCATCGAGCACCACGATGCCAGGTTGATCCACGAACTCGGCTGTCACGCTGTCGCAAGCGCCCTCCACCGCACAACCAAGGATGTCGAGACCCGGGCCGAGGTTTCCGATCGACCCTGGCGCGCGTGCGGTCGCCCGCAGAGAAAAGGGCATGCGGAAATCTAGATCAGAGGTCGGCGGGCAGAGGGCAGAGGACAAGGGCAGAGGGCAGATGTCAGAGCTGTCTGCCATTTTTTCAACGGCCATTTGCCGACTGAGATCAGCAGCACCCTTCTTCCCCGCTGCGTAACCACGGTCAGAGGCGTACCTTTTCCCCGTCCCGTCACCAAAGAGGTTGGACGTCAGGTTTGCGACACGCTCGAAGCGTTCGCCGAGGCTCGCCAGGCTTGCGGCAGTTACCGGTGCAGCGATTGCCGTCGCCGTCGCCGCCGCGCCTGTGTCGGCACAGGGCCGTATCACGACGCCGAAGGAATTCTTCGGCTTCAACATCGGCGACGACTATAACCTGGCCACGTATACGCAGTTCATGGCGTATTGGCACAAGATCGACGCGGAATCGCCGCGCATGGTCGTCGAGGAGATCGGCAAGACCGCTGAGGGCCGACCGCAGCTCATGGCGATCATCACGGCCCCCGAAAATTTCCGCAACCTTGCCCGCTACAAGCAGATCTCGCAGCGGCTCGCGTTGGCCGAAGGGCTGACGGACGAGCAGGCACGAGCCCTGGCGAAGGAAGGGAAGACCGTGGTCTGGTTCGATGGCGGCCTGCACGCCACCGAAGTGCTCGGCGCGCACCAGCTCATCGAGACCACGTACCAGCTCATCTCGCGCAACGACGAAGAGACGATGCGCATCCTGCGCGACAACATCATCCTCGCCGTGCACGC
>CBIHMX010000154.1:0-6436 GCA_966211115.1 uncultured Gemmatimonadaceae bacterium
GCGCCTCGTCAGCGGACGCTCGAGCTGGTGAAGAGCAGGCGGCGGGGGCGAGTGTTCGTGGACACGAATCGGATCGCCTATGCGCAGACCATGGCGCCGGCCTATGCGGTACGCGCTCGCCGCGGCGCCCCGGTATCGCTTCCTCTCGACTGGAGCGAGCTTCAAGAAGCAGGCCTTCGGCCCGACGGAGCAACCATTCGCAACGTGTTCGACCGTCTGGAAACAACCGGGGATCCCTGGCACGACTTCTGGCGGCACGGCGTTTCACTGCGCGGTCCGCGCGCGAGATTCGAGGCGGTCGGTGGCGCTCGAAGCGTACCGTAAGAAGAGAAACTTCGATCACACGCCGGAACCGCCAGGAGACGTTCGCCGTGCGGCTCGGCGCCGCACACCGATCTTCGTTGTTCAGAAACACGACGCGAGCCGCTTGCATTACGACTTCCGGCTCGAGATCAATGGCGTTCTGACGTCCTGGGCCGTGCCCAAAGGGCCGTCGATGAATCCGGCGGACAAGCGGTTGGCCGTGATGACGGAAGATCATCCGCTAGAGTACGCCGATTTCGAAGGCGTCATTCCGAAAGGTCAATACGGCGCCGGGACCGTGATGGTCTGGGACAAGGGGTGGTACGAACCTGCAAGCGGCCTTCCCCCTGACCGGCAACTCGCTCGGGGCAAGATCGACGTGGTGCTTCACGGTCGCAAGCTGCGTGAAGGCTTCACCATCATTCGTACGACGAACCGTTCGTCGGGTCGCAGTCAGACGAGGAACTGGTTGCTCGTCAAGCATCGTGACGAGTACGCCGATTCGTCCTGGAACATCGAAGCGCCAACGCTCAATCGCTCCGTGCTCACCGGCCGCACCCTGGAGGAGATCGCGCGTGGTGCAGCCCCTAAACGTCAGCGGGTAGGCACGTGACGCGACGCGCGCGCCGAAGCTGGCAGGGCCTGGAAACTACGGTCTCTGCCGGAGATGTGTACCGGCGGCGGCCGAGTCAAGTGCTGCCGCCACTTCTTCGGCAACCCGCTCGGGCGGGTACGCACCGTTCACGACACGGAACGTCGGCCGGGATGAGTAATATTCCAGGAGCGGCCTTGTCTCGTGCTCGTAGGCCTCCAGCCGTTTTCGCACCGTCTCAGCGTTGTCATCAATGCGCTGGATCAGGTCCCCGCCGCAGCGCTTGCATCGCGCGGCATCCCCGTCGAAAGCGTCGGCGGCTGCACCGCACCGTGAACAGATCCGGCGGGTGCTGAGCCGCCGAACCAATTCATCCTGCGGCACGGCGATGTTCACGACGATCAGCGGCCCGTTGTCGCATTCTGCAACAATCGCGTCGAGCGCCTCAGCCTGCGCTCGGGTTCTGGGGAACCCGTCGAGCACGAACCCGCGTACCGTATCCGGTTGTCGGAGGCGATCGCGCACGATCGCAATCATGGTGGCATCGTCCACCAGCTGTCCCTGCTCGATGATCGGCTTGGCCTTCAGCCCAAGCGGAGAGGACATCTTGATTGCCTCGCGCAAGACGTCCCCTGTCGAGATCCTTGGCAGGTTCCGCTCGCGTGCAAGCCGCTCCGCTTGTGTGCTCTTTCCAGCGCCAGGCGGACCCATGATGACTACTCTCATCGGCAACTCGACACCGCATTGGCGGTCCGGCCTGTAATCTGCCGTATCAGCGCGTGGTAGGCAAATCAGGTTCCCTTCGTTACGGAAGGGCTCGAAGGCTCGTCGCCATGCACGCTGTTCCTCTTGAAGCTTCTCTGCGGTTCCAGCGCGTTCTGCCTTGGCGGCATCGCCTTTGCGGCACTGGATCCGAAAGCTACGGCCATGGGTCAATCGTTTCCCTCAGAAGGAGATCACATGCCTGGAGACCTGGATGGAATGAGAATCGCTGCCCTTGTCGAGCACGGTTTCGAACAGTCCGAATTGCTGGAGCCCAAGAAGGCGTTAGAAGCCGCAGGAGCGAAGGTGGAGGTGATCTCGCCGCAGACAGCCACGGTGAAAGGCTGGAATCACGGGCAATGGGGTGACGAGGTCAAGGTCGATCGCCCGCTCGCCCAGGCGAATTCGGCCGATTACGATGCCCTGCTCCTGCCAGGCGGCGTCATGAATCCCGATCGCCTTCGGATGAACCCGCAGGCCGTGCAGTTCGTCAAGGCATTTGTCGCTACGGGCCGGCCCATCGCGGCGATCTGTCACGGCCCGTGGACGCTCATCGAAGCGGATGCCGTGCGTGGGCGTCGACTGACGTCCTGGCCGTCGTTGAAGACCGACTTGACGAACGCCGGCGCCACATGGGTGGACGAAGAGGTCGTCGAGGATCGAGGCCTCGTCACATCGCGAAAACCGGCCGACATTCCCGCATTCAATCGGAGGATGATCGAAACCTTTCGTCAAGCGATGGTTGCGCGGGCAAGGTAATCGGGAGCTTCATCGACGCCTCGCGGCAGCGCGGGCTGAGTCTCGTCGACCTCCTCGCTCACTTCTCCGCGACGATCGCCACATCGCCCTCACGCCGGAGCACGGTCACCCCGACGTCGTACGGGTGGCGGGTCAACAGCAAGTCGACGCTTGCGTCCCCAACCGCAAGATTGAGGATGCGGAGCCAATCGACCCCCTCTGGCAACATCGCGTGCGTGAACGACACGCGGTGTGTGACGGCGTCTACGCGCAGTCCGAGGCAGGCCTGGACGAGGAGATAGACTGCGCCTGCCGCCCAGGCCTGCGGAGCACATGCAACCGGATACAGCGTCGGCGAGTCTCCCGGTCTGCGGTGGAAACCGCAGATCAATTCCGGCAGACGATGGAGGTCTACGACCTGGCTGAGATCGAAGATGGCGCCGAACAGGCGCGAGGCCTCGGTGGTGAATCCATACCGCGACAATCCAGCGACGACAATCGCATTATCATGCGGCCAGATCGACCCGTTGTGATACGACATCGGGTTGTAGCGGGCCGTGCCCGACGCAACCGTTCGGATCCCCCAGCCGCTGAAGGACTCTTTGGACATCAATGTCTCGGCGATCCGTCCCGCGTGCGGCGGGTTCGCGATGCCGCTGAAGAGACAATGTCCGGGATTGGACGTGCGGACGCGACACGGTGCCTTGTTCGCGTCAAGCGCGAGCGCATAGGTGCCGAGGTCCTCGCACCAGAATGTCTGTTCAAATCGAGTCTGCAGCGTGTCGGCACGGCGCTGCCACTCGGCGGCCCGTGCCATGTCGCCACGCACTGCTGCCACTGCCGAGGCGCCGCGCCAGGCGGCGTACGCATAGCCCTGGATCTCGCACAGCGCGATCGGCGGACACGCCAGCGTCCCGTCCGCGTGAAATACCGTATCCCAGGAGTCCTTCCATCCCTGCTGGACGAGACCTGAATCGCTGCGGCGCGCGTACTCGATGAAACCGTCCCCGTCAGGATCCCCGTCGCGATCCATCCAGTCGAGCGCGGCCAGCATGTGGGGCCACAAGCGATCGATGAACCCCCTGTCACCCGTGCGCTCGAAGTAGGCGTGCGCGAGCATCACGAACAGCGGCGTGGCGTCCGCGGTGCCGTAGTAGCGGCCGAAGGGGATTTCGCCAAGGGTTGCCATCTCCCCGTCACGCATCTCGTGCAGGATCTTGCCGGGCTGGGCATCCTGTGCATCGTTGCGTGCGGTGGCCTGTGTGTCCGCCAGAAAGCCGAGGACGCCGCGCGCGATGTCGGGAGCGGCCCATAACAACTCGAGGGCGGTGATGATGCCGTCGCGGCCGAACGGCGTGCTGAACCACGGAATGCCCGCATAGGGATATGGGCCGTGGTCGGTGTCCGTGATCATCATGCGGAGGTCGGCGGCGGAACGACGGAACCAGCGATTGAACGCATGGTTCGACCCGAGCATGGTGCAGGCCTGTTCTTCGCTGGCCATCACGCGCCGTCGACGTTCGGCAATCGTGTCGCTGAAACGCGTGAGGGCGGGCGCCTGGCCGTCGATTTCGCAGCTCACGGCAATCTCAATATCGGCGGAGGCATGCGGCTCGAGCGCCACCACGAACATGACCGAATCGGTGCCGGTCTCATCGGGTGCGCGCAGCGATCGAATCCGTGTGCGCCGCTCAACGCCATCGAGGCCGCGATAGCCAAGCGCGATCTCTGGTTGCCGCACCGGTGCCAGCCGGCGCCCGCGCGCGGCGCGCCTCATGCCGCGCACCTCGAAGATATCGGCAAAATCCGCATCGAAACGGAAGACGAGTGGCGTCTCGATGGGATGCAACGCGTGGTTCGTGATGCGCGCGCATTCGAGCCAGGCACCATTTGCCAGCACGCGCGATCGAAACACGTGCAGGAGGCCGCGGGCGACGACGACCCGCCCGCCCTTGACCACGTCGGCGTTGGTCAGGTCCGCCGAGAAGACGATGTTGTCTTCGCTGATGGTGGAACTCAGCAGCAGTGGCTGGCGGCCGGCCAATAACAGCTCGAACCGCGACAGGAATCGTGTGCCAGCGTGAAAGAGCCCGTGCTCGCTTGCCGGCGCGGGCGTGATATCGCCGTGCGGATCGAACACCGCGAAACTGTCCCCGTGCTTCAGGACGCGAACCGACGTGGGTGAGCGCTCGGCTTCGCTGAGAATGTCGTACTGCTCCGCAAGCTTCAGCGTGTCAGCCATCATGCCGCTCCGGTCATCACCAGCGGGAAGGATCGGCTGGCCAGCAGCGTCTCATAGACACGCACATGATCCGTGGCCATGCGCGCGACACTGAAGCGCCACTCGAACACGTCACGACAATGGCGCCGACTCAGCGTGTCTACTCGTCGTGTGACGTCGATTGCCTCCTCGAGTGTATCCACGACAAATCCGGTTTCGCCATCGTCAATCACTTCGGATACCGAGCCGCCCCGGAACGCGACGACCGGCACGCCGCAGGCGAGCGCCTCGATCATCACGAGCCCGAATGGCTCCGGCCAATCGATCGGAAAGAGCAGCGCCGTCGCATGCCCGAGAAAGTCGCTCTTCTGCGCTTCGCTGATTTCACCGATGAACTCCACGAGGGGATTGTCGAGCAGGTGACGGATGTCGCGTTCGAAGTACTGGCGGTCGGCGAGGTCGACCTTCGCGGCGATCCGCAGCGGCTGGCCGCATGCGGTGGCAATCGCGATGGCGCGATCGACGCGCTTGTCTGGAGCGATTCGGCCGAGAAACGCGAGGTACCGTCCGGGTCCTGGATGGAACCGAAGGAGATCGAGCGGAAGGCCGTGGTGCACTGTCGCGACCCATCCGGCGACGGGCAATGGTGCCCGTTGCGCGTCGGAGATGGAGATCACGGGGATATCCGCGAACTCGGCATACAGCGGCCGCAACTCGGGAATGTCCAGCCTGCCGTGCAGGGTGCTGACGTGCGCGACTGGCAGGCGGCGCGCCAGCGGGAAATGCAATTGGGAGATGTGGAAATGAATGATGTCGAACTCCTGTGCGCGTTGTGCGACCTGCTCCAACATCAGGATGTGGGGCGCCAGCACGTCCTGGCATTCGGCGAGCCGGAGTGCTCGTGGCCACGCGGGCGCAAGCGTCGCGCTCGTCGTCGAGTCGCCGGTCGCGAACACCGTCACTTCGTGCCCGACCCTGGCGAGCTCGTCGGCGAGAAACGCGACAACCCGCTCCGTGCCGCCGTACAGTTGCGGCGGGACGCTTTCGATCAGCGGCGCTACCTGGGCAATCCTCATCAGCGAAGACGTCTCCGTTCGATTCGCGTGAGCATCCTGTGCCAGTATTCATTTCGCCTGCCACGGATTGTGGACGGGCAATTGAGCTCGCCGAAAGTCGACCGGAATGTTGCGACCGTTGCCAGAACTGAAGCCGTCCAGCTACGAGACAAATCCTGCCTGTGACTGAGTGTGGCTGCGCGACTCGCCGCCGCGCGCGGCCCACGCGCATTCGCGGCGAGCGCTGGCGGTTCTGCGAGCGATCAGAGGAGTTCCGTTTGCAGGTTCTCTGGGATCGATGAGCTTCAGCTCGGAAAGCGGGACTCGAAGAACGGCATATCGAGCGTCCACCGGAAGGGAACCGGTCTGACCTTGTGAGTCTGATTGCAAGCTGCTTCGATCGGAGTACCGGGACCCATGAGGGCACGCATGACCGATTCCTCTTCAACGTTGACGGCCGTGCCGGTACGCGTCGCCGTGGGCGACGTCGTGCTAAACGGTGACTTGAATATCCCGACGGACGCTCGGGGACTCGTGGTCTTCTCGCATGGCAGCGGCAGCAGCCGTTTCAGCCCGCGCAACCGGGCGGTCGCCGACGTGTTGCTGCACGCTCACCTGGCGACGCTCATGCTCGATCTCTTGACGCAGGATGAGGAGCGTGTCGACCAGATGACGGCGGAGCTCCGCTTTGACATTTCGCTCCTGGGAAGGCGGGTGACCGCGGCTGTGGATTGGGCAGTGAGTCATCCGTCGACAGCCCCCCTG
>CBIHMX010000155.1:0-6426 GCA_966211115.1 uncultured Gemmatimonadaceae bacterium
CTTCAGCATCGCCTTCCACCGCGCCGCCTCGTCCGCCTTGCCCCACGCTTCATAGAGCCTGACGAGTCTCCCCCGCGCATCCTGCACGATCGGTGAATCCTCGCCGCGCGCGGCCACCAGCGCCCTTTCGCTCTCGAGCAACATGGGTTCCGCCTTGACGAACTGCTTCGACAGCGCCAGATGCTCGCCAAGGATGCTTTCGGCGGAGGAGATCAGGAAGTGACCCGCCGGGAGCGCCGATCGCCTCACGACCAGGCTCTCCCGCAGCCACCGTTCCCCGGCGGCGAGCGAATCCATTCCGCCGAGCGATCGCCCGAGAATGCTCATCGCCGTGGCCAGGACGGGATGCACGTCCTGCAGCGCCGTCCCCCTGAGCGCCAGCACCCGTCTGGCCCAGAGTGCGGCAGCCGCATAA
The DNA here is from genome assembly GCA_966211115.1 of uncultured Gemmatimonadaceae bacterium. Lineage (GTDB taxonomy): Bacteria > Gemmatimonadota > Gemmatimonadetes > Gemmatimonadales > Gemmatimonadaceae > JABWBJ01. The sequence continues at coordinate 416 of CBIHMX010000155.1, forward strand.
CGCCTGGTGACCATCAGGTGATCGGCGTAGTTCATCATGGTCCAGGCGTAGTCGGGGTGCTCCTCACCAAGGAGTGCCCGTCGCATGTCCATCGCCTCGATGAACGTGGTGTCGGCGCGATCCATGAAGCCGGCGCGCTCCTGCACCGTCGCCAGCGGCGACAGGATCGCGGCCACCAGCGGGTGCACGTCACCATGCGCGCGGCGCGCAGCCGTCACCGCGGCGACCAGCAGTGACTCAGCTTCGGCATTCCGACCGAGTTCGCTGGTCGCGATGCCCAGATTGGCGTAGAGATTCGCCAGCGATGAGTCGTTAGGCGGCGAGAGATGTTCCTGGATGTTCACGGCCTGTTCGAAGAAGTCACGGGCGCCCGACATGTCGCCCAGCCGCATCCGGATCCGCCCCCGGCTGTCGAAATGATCGCTGTGGGCCGTCTCGTCCGGGTAACCGACCCGGTCGAACATCGCCGTCGCCGACTGCAACGTGGAATCGGCCTCGGCCAGCTTCCCCTCGAATTCCAGCGCCATGCTCAACCGGCTGAGCGTGGCGGCGGTCTCGCGTCCGCCGTCAGCCTCGACGCGGTTCAGCGCAGCCAACGCCCGGCGGAACTGCGCCTCGCCAAGCTCGAATTCGCCTAACGCCAGATACGTGTCGCCGATGATCACCCGGACTTCGGCGTCCAGGCCGGGACGATTGGCCAGCGAACCAGCGCGAACGGCAGCCGTGTCGAGCACCTCGCGCATGCGCACGTCGCGGCCAAGGGCACCAGGATTGGCCGCGCCGAGCATGGTCTTGAGGAAGGATGTGACTTCCGTGGCGCGCGTGCGTTCCCGAACCGCGTTGCGTCCCTGCATCGTCACGCCGGTGATGCCGGCGGCGACGGCCACCACCGCCAGGGAAATCGCGGCGGCTTCGGCGCGACGGCGTCGAACCAGTTTCCCGAATCGGTAGCCCACTCCCTCCGGCCGCGCCTCCACCGGCCGCCCATCAAGGTGCAGCCCGATGTCCGCCGACAGGTCGGCCACTGAGGCGTACCGGCGTCCCGGCTCCTTGCGAAGCGCCTTCAGCACGATGGCATCGAGGTCGCCCTCGATGCGCTGGCGCGCCCGGTCCGCTGAACGTTCGCCCAGTGCCGGGGCCCGGTCGGCGCTGACGCGGCTACTCGGCCGTGCCGGCGTGACGTCGCGAACCGTCCGCTCGGCGTCAGCCGCCGAGAGCGTGCGAAGTTCCAGCGGGCGCCGCCCAGCCAGCAACTCGTACAGCACCACGCCTAACGCATACACATCCGAGGGCGTGCCGACCGGTAGCCCGGTGAGCTGTTCCGGCGACGCGTAGTCCGGCGTGAACGCGCGGGCGCCCATCCGGGTCAGCGAGGCATCGGACTCATCCTCGGTGCCCGAGGGCAGCAGTTTCGCGATGCCGAAGTCGAGCAGCTTCACCTGGCCGTCGGTCGTGACCAGGATGTTCCCGGGCTTGAGGTCACGGTGGATGATCAGGCTCTGGTGAGCGTACTGCGTCGCCGCGCACACCTGGCGGAAGAGTTCCAGCCGCTTCGCCACTGGAATCGCCCGCGCATCGCACCAGTGCGTGATCGATTCGCCTTCGATGAACTCCATCGCGAACCACGGCTGGCCATCGTGCGTCAGCCCGCCATCGAGCAGCGATGCGATGTTCGGATGACTCAGTGTCGCCAGGATCTGCCGCTCGCGGCGAAAGCGCTCGATGGTCGACGCGCTGGCCGCGTGATGGCGCAGCAGCTTGATCGCCGCGCGCGTGCGGTACTGGTCATCGGCGCGGCTGGCTTCATACACCGTCCCCATGCCGCCGGCGCCGATGAGCCGCGTGATCTCCCACGCCCCCACCCGTGCGCCTATCCAGCGATCCCAGGTCGGATCCAGGAATTGCAGGGCATCGGCAGACACAGGGCTCTCGAGTTCGCGCCCGGTCTGTTCGTGCGCACTCAGGAGACGGCGGACCTGCGCCGCGAGCGACGCGTCCCTGGCAGCCAGCCCCCTCAACCACTCCTCGCGGTTGACGGCGGGAATCTCAAGCGCCGCCTCGAAGGCAGCCTGCAGGTCGGCGAGTCTGGCGGGGGTCAGCGAATCGTCAGGCATGCGTGGTCGAACAGCAGAATCGAGCAGGCTGGCGTTCGGACCGAAGGTACGGCCGGGCCCGGGTGCAAGCCAGCGTCAGATTTGCATGAGCCAATTCCGTGCCAAGGTCGCTTGGATGATGCCCCCTCCTCGAAGCGTCGAACGCGCTTCACCCGGCTGCGGCGGCCCACCGCTGCTTATCGTCGTCGCTCCATTACGGCGCGAAAAAAGTGGGCGAAGATCGCTGCGTCTGGACTGTCCGGAGATGCAGAGCGCGCAATCGACTGCGTAATGCCTCGAACTCCCTCGGCGCCGATCAGGTATTCCAGCACCCACAGCTGCAGCATCCCCAGGTCATAGAAGGCCTCACCCGCCGCGACTCCAACTTCTTCGCGGGTCATGATTCCGGCACGCACGAGGGTGGAGTATCCGATCCACTGCGCGGCGCCTTCTTCCAGTTCCATGATGTTTTCGGCGCGCCGGCAACCGACGGCCTCGTGGGGCGGCGATGGTATGCGCACGGAATCGACCATCAGGTATCGCGCGAGCCGCGCCTCCACGAACTCCTGCGCCGCGCTGATGGCCGTCGACCTCGACTGCGCGTCAGGTGCGTTCCACATCGCGCGCCAGGCACGCTGCAGCGCATCGCGTTCCTGCTGGAGCTTCGCTGCGACGGGTCCGGGCGGGCCATAACACTGCGCAACGAGCGCCTTCCGGTCGGGTTGCCGGTCCCACGCGGGCCATCGATACCGCTGCTCCTGATCCAGCCACGACGGCATCTGGGAGTGCAGATGGAAACTCTCATGTACGGCGAGTTGGCCGAGCATCGGTACGATCTTTACCTGCATCGCTTTCAGCGCCCGCCCCAGATTGCCAATGGAGTCGAGGTACAAGGGCGACGGAAGAATCACGGCCCGCGTCTCGCCGGCGCTGCCTAACGCCTCCTCGACTTCCCGGGGAGCGCGGCGCAGCGCACCAGCGATGCCCTTGTTACCCTCGTCCGCCCTCGGGCCGATCGAATCGATGTTCCAGAGGGCATACAGCGGCGTGGACATCCTCATCCCGCGGGTCGCCGGAACGAGTTGCGATGGCTTGCCACTCCGCCAGATCGCCGAGCACGATGGCTGCGTCGTATCGCGTGATTGGGCGATCAGGACCACGGGATGATTTGCCAGCGAGTAGTCATCCCAGACTGGTGAGACTGCACTCGCTCGCTCGAGCACGTCGATCAACTCACGCGACTCACTCGTCTGCAGGCGTTCGCACGCCTGCGCCGCGATAGGGCTTGCCGAGAACGCCAGGATACAGCACGCGTGAACGATTCCCTTCTGCGTCAATTCGATCATCATCGCTCGCTTTCAGTCAAACCCGCGACTGCAACCGAATGGTCGTCACGATTCGTCTCAGCTCGCCGGCGGGACTGCCGGTGACATGAAACTGGGGGCCAGTTCCTGTTGGAAAGGACTGGCGAAGCAGCCTTGTTTTGCGAAGTGTGGGACTGTGCTCTCGTGGAATAGAAGCTTCTATCGAATCCGTACGGGCCACTGGATCAGCATTTCGCCGCTTCCTCGCCGCAATTCCAGCCAGAGTCCGTCGGCCCGCGGCGTCATGGGCGCAATCTCGAAGTCGTATGTCTCCCCGACCGCAATCTGCTGTCGCGATGGACGCACGACGCGCCGTGCCGGCGGTGTTTCCCAGCCATCCTTGGCCAACGGTGTCCACCGGATCGGATCATGGACCGCCAGCAATTGTACCGTAAGGCTGACGCCGTCCCCTGTGATGTTGATCAGGCGCAATCGATGTGAAATGCCGGCCTTCAGTTCAAGTGGTTGGGGAGTGGATTCACCGTTGATGGCGTATGGTTCGTCAGGTATGTGCCGATATGGTCCCTCGAGGCCGACGATGATGATGTGATCCGACTCCGGATCGTAGCGCTGGCCCGGTTCGAGCACGATGAGTGGCCCGTAGATGCCACCCGACAACTGGTTTGGGTTATGCCAGTGAGTGTGGTACATGAACGTGCCCGCCCGCGGCGGCGTAAACCTGGCGGTGAAGGAACCCTGCGGCGACACCGCCGGGGTCACGCTGCCTGACGAGCCTCCGAAGTCCGGTACGCCATCGTCATAGCTCTCCAGCTCGATGCCGTGCCAGTGAATGGCGGTAGGCTCGGCCAGCTGGTTCCGGATTTCCACGGCAACCGGTTCTCCGCGCGTTACGACCAGAATCGGTCCCGGCGCCGCTCGTTGATTCACACGTGGAGCGGCGACTCCGCCTTCCGTTACGTCCACCTTGTAACTCGGCGAAGCACCCAGCCGCGTATCCGGATTGATCGTGAGCAGGAATCGGCGTCGCTTATCGTCAGGCGCCGAGGGTATTCGGGCCTTGCCCGTCACCTCCACTCCCATGACCAGGCCGGCCATGCCGGCCGCCGACCGATCGGGCTCGTGATGCGCCGGAGATGCACCGGCCGTTGCGTCCGGGTGCATGTGTACGAGCATGTGACAATGAAACAGCCAGTTGCCCGCCCGCTCCGGCACCCACGACAAGGCAAACGTGCCGCCCGGAACAACGCGTTGCGTCACGACCGGTGGCGGCGCGTTCCCGGGAGTTCGCGGCGTGTCGGTCATGCCGTCGCCTGTCGATTCGACATTGAAGTAGAACCCATGCAGGTGCATCGCATGCGGTGCCGGACTCAGGTTGACAACGCGCCACCGCACCGTGTCCCCGACGGTGTGACGCAGCCGGTCGTTATGCGGCCATGAGCGGCCATTCAACACCGCGATTTCGGAGCCGACATTTCCGGGCTCCTTACGCAGCATCCCAATCAGGAAAACCCGTTCTCGTGAGTCCGCCGCGCCAGTGTCGGCGACGATCACACCACCGAGTTGGCTATCGGCGCCATCGCGGAGCGCCAACGGTCGGTCGCTTGTGCTCGCCCAGTAGTGGTACGTCCCGGCGGAAGTTACGGTGAATTGCGCACGTCCCGTGTCGCCAGGCGCAATGCCCAGCGGCTCACACGTGCCCGGCCGGTTGCACAAACCGTGAACGCGGAGCGGTACGGGCAGTGTGTTGCGAATGGTAACCCGTACCGGCGTGCCGACGCGCACTCTCATGAACGGCGACGGGACCACCAGTGGCTGCCCTTCTTCGCCTAACGCCTGAATCTCCCGCGCACCACCGGTCTCCCCTTCGGGAAACCAGCGTCCGACGCCGGCGCGCAGTGACAAGGTCAGCACGCCATCCACGAGACGTCCCGAAGTGTGGTCGTTGTCGTGCGTCACGATCGTGGCGACCGGGGATGCGCCGGTAGATTGAGCCACCGTGACCGAACTGACGCAAGGAAACACGAGCGCGATGGACGCGCGAACCAGACATCCAGTCATGGACATGCGGCACTCCGGGTTGGCTCGGGCACTCGCGAACGGTACCGAAATCTCGGGCTTTGTATCCCCGCGTCAACCATGAGGCAGCACCACCGTCGAAGTAGGTGGCCGGGCGTGCGACGGGCATCGCTTGTTGATTGCGACAATCACGCTGCTTGCCCATACCAGCCAGGTGCGACTTTCAGAAGAGCCGGGTCGTGCGCTTTCCGGATCGTGCCGCTGCCATAGATCTGTTCGACGCGTGTTGAACCGGGCGCTGGCCGCTCGGGGCTCTTGAGATTCAGGTCCTTTCCAGGGTGCCGGCAGGCCCGCGGTTGGAATGACCCGTGACGGTAGACTCCTAATCCCCTTCCCCGAGCTGCAGCCCGGCCTGCCGGCGCTCCACGTCGATCTCCCGCACCCGGTCATCGCTGACGAACCGGCGGCGAACCCGGCCCCCGAGGCCGTCGAGGTACGTGTACGCGACGGGAACGACCACCAGCGTCAGCAACGTCGACGTGTTCAGCCCGCCGATCACCGCCCGCGCCATCGGCGC
>CBIHMX010000156.1:0-6418 GCA_966211115.1 uncultured Gemmatimonadaceae bacterium
TCACGACTCAACATGATGTGCTCCCTGGTGCGGGCTTCGCCCCTGAGTGTGTCACGTGCGCGCGCACCGCCGAACCGGCGGAACGCTTCCTGGTATGCCTCGTCAGGCGGCTTGCCGGATTGCTGGAGCCGCTCGGCACGCAACGCCACGTGGTGTGCGATTTCATCGTCGACATCCCGCTCGCTGCCGGTGCGGCCGCGAAAAGGGAGCGAGACCCACCGGCGGAAGCCTTCGCGCACTCACCGCTCCCCGGCCAATGCGCCAGTGAGCACGGCCGTTACCGCCTGGGCGGAGCGCAGCCAGCTTTCGGTTTCGGCGCGGAGCACGTCGCGTCCCTTGCGGGTAATCCGGTAATACCGGGCGCGGCGGTTGTTAGGCGTGACGGCCCATTCGGCAGCGATGAGGCCGCGCGCCTCGAGGCGGTAGAGCGACTGGTAGACAGCCGCTTCCGCGAGCTCGAGCGCACCGCCGGACCGTTCCTCGATCCACTCGGTGATCTCGAATCCGTGCATGGATGCCCGGCTCGATGCGCGTAGCACGAGGGCGTCGAGCATGCCCTTCACGACTGGCTGTGGCTCCATCCGTCCTTCCTTTAAGGAACTTAAAGAAAGAGGCGGCCAATTCGGCTGTCAAGTTCGTCACGTCCCAAAAAAGAACAGCCCGGCCGAGGCCGGGCTGCCTTTCCTGCTGGATCAACTAGCGATTGCTGCCCTGGCTTCCGCCAGAGCGATCGCGACCGCCGCCGGAGCTCCGTCCCTCTCCGGTGTTTTCATTTTCGTTTTCCTGGTCGCCCTGATTGCCACTCCGCGCGCGCTGGTCACGCTCCCGGTTCTCGCGCTCCTCGCGCTGGCGGCGCTCTTCCTCATCGCGGATCTGGCTTCCGCCACGACCCTCGTTGCCCTCACGAGCATTCTTGTCAGCCATTGTGCCGCTCCTGTGAAATGTTTGGCCGAGCTGGATCACAACTATCGGCGCCGCCAGACATTCGGGGTATTACGCGTAAGGCATAACGTGAACTGCACCCGGGGCAATTCCTGAGTTTCGGCACGGTCGAGCGCGTCAGGAATCGCGCGATAAAGCCGACCCCGGCTTTCGTGTCAGGCAGCGGGGGCCGCGTCAGGCAGGATCGTGAACGAATCGCCGTTACCGCGCCGGTACAGCGAAAAACCCTTGCGGTCGAGCGTGAAGATCGTGCTCACGCGAATGGCGTCGGCGACGATGACGAGCGTGGCGTCGGTGTAGTCCATCGGGAGCATGCCGTACGCCCGCATGAGACGCACCGCATGTTCGTGGCCCAGGCTCTCGATCGAGACGATTGGTATATGGGCCGCGAGCAGCAGCTCGAGCGGAAGCGGCGATCCGCCGGCACGCCCGACCAGGTGCGTGGCCTCGGTGACGACGGCTTCAGTCGTCAGGCAGCGGTCGGCGATGTCGTGCCAGAGCCTGACGCACGCGTCATGATACGGGTCGCTTCGATCGAGGAGCGCCACCAGCGGCCCCGTATCGAGCAGGACGTCACGCGGTGTGGTGCGTTGGCGGTCAGGCAGAACGTCAGGCGCGGCGGTCACTCGTCAGGCGCGCCAGTTGCGACGCCGAACGCGGTCGGCAATGCTCTCGGCGTCGCCTGGTCCGGTGAGGTCGACTCGGCCTATGTATGGGGCGGTGCGGTCCCGGACCGTCAGGACCGGCGACTCCGGCGCCCGAGTCGCGAGGTAGATCTCCAGCGCCTCTCGGACGAGCTGGGACCTCGGAACCCCTCGATCCTTGGCCAGGCGGCCGAGTTCCTGGAGCATCTCCCGCGGGAGTCGAAACGACGTCTGGTCTTCCATGGGATGCAATCTAGTATAATGCATCCCAACACCGTAAGTCGCCGTAGTGGTAGTGGTTAGTGGTTATTGGTACGGCTACCGGTACTGGTAGTGATCAGGTACCGGTACCCAGTTCCAATAACCAATAACCAATAACCAATAACCACTACCAGGGATCCGCCTGCGGAAGTCCTTGCCGGTAGGGCAGGTACGCTGGCGTCGCAAGCTCCCGGAACCGGCAGAGACCGTTCGCGAGTTTGATCTGGCGCACCGATCGGCATTCCGGCCGGAACAGGTGCGGGCTCGCCACCACGATCACCGCGCACCGGGCGCGCGACGTTGCCACGTTGAGGCGATTGGGACTGTAGAGGAACTCCATGCCCCGCGGCGCGTCTTCGGGCCGCGACGTCGCCATGGAATAGATGACGACCGCCTTCTCCTGGCCCTGGAACTTGTCGACCGTGCCGACGTGAGCGCCCGCCGGCAGCGCTTCGGCCAGCTGGTTCACCTGTGAGTTGTACGGAGCGACGATCAGGATGTCGTCGATGGTCATTTGCCTGGCATGGCCTTTGGCATCGCGCCATTGCGGGCCGGGACTCGTCAGGCGCTCGACCAGGTCGACCACGGCCGCAACCTCTTCAGGTGAATGATTCCGGTTGCCTTCGTGTTCGACTTCGATCATCCGCAGCCCGGAGCCGTTGAATTCGCCGGCGTTGACCAGGGCCTGCTGCTCCAGGCCGGGAATCGATGTCAGCTTGCGTTCGTAATAGAGCTCGGACGTGAACAGGCAGATCGATGGCGCCAGGCGCCACGTCGCCGGGAGAAAGATTCCGCGGTCGGCGGCAATCGTTTGATGCTCTCCCAGCAGGTGTTCCAAGGCCGAAACGCCCACGCCGTCCGGGTGCGTACCCTGCGTGGGTTGATCGAGCTGCTGCGGGTCGCCTAACAACACGACGGCGCTCGCCGCCTGCGACACAGCGGCGACGTTGGCCAGTGACATCTGCCCGGCTTCGTCGACCACGAGGACGTCCACCGCGCCAGCATATTCCTCGCGCGCCCACAGCCATGGCGTTCCGCCCAACACGTTGAACTCTTTCGCAAGAATCCCCTCAATGGGTGCTTCGTTGCCACAGAGCGACGTAACGCCGCCGGTGCTTTCAGGCTTGTCGTCCTTGTGCGCCACGCTGATGGCGACGCCCCTTTCTGCGGCCGTCTGCACGCATCGGTCGAGCAAGTTGCGAATGACCTTGTGCCCGCTCGCGGTGACCCCGACACGTTTCCCCTGCGCCACGAGCGCACACACCATCTCGGCGCCGGTGAACGTCTTGCCCGAGCCGGGTGGGCCCTGGATGGCGAGGACGGATCGATCCAGCACGCCGGCGATACGGACGGCGAATCCCGTGGCTATTTCGCCGGGACGCGGCTCAAATCGCTCACCAGGCAACAGCCGCGGCGCCTTTGCCAGCAACAGATCCGCGGCGGCAGAGGTCACCGCATCGACACTCCCCGCCCCGGCGACCTGCTCGCCCAGCCGCATCAGCGACTCTTCGATTTCTTCCGCCCCGATAAAGTCAAAAGCGAACAACGCGTCCTGGTGCACGCCGTCTCGTTTCCTGGCCTTCTCCAGATCCAGCGTGCGCGATGACCGATCGTGCGCGACCACTTTTCCGAAATCCTTTCCATCACCCGGAGTCCGTAGCTTGTCACCTCGATTGAAGTCGACTTCCTGCCGCGGATATCGATAGCGATCGACTATCGGCCCCTTCGGCTTTCCGTTCCTGTGAAAGCCCGTGCCGCTGGAAGCCTGCTCGACGAACTCGAGGCCGTAGACCGCGCTCCGTTCGTCCATCAGGTCCTCGATAGGCAGCTCGCGCAGACGGAAGTACTCCCACCACGTCGCCTTGTCTTCCCGCCGGTGAAAATCCAGCAGGTATGCCAGGACCCATCGCGCCTGCTGCTCCGGACTCCGGTCCTCGTCAGGCACCCCCGACAGCAACCGGGCGCGCAGGTCCTGCACACGCCTCGCCTTGTCGTTGACCTCTTCGGACGATTCGTCTGGCGTCTGCACCGGTCGCGGAAAGGATGCGCCTTTCGACACGGCATCAGCCCTGACCTGTTCCAGCCAATCGCGCAGCCGCAACGTCGAGACGCAGTCATCGCGGTTGTATCCCTCGATCGTCGCGCGATCCTCCTCAGGCACATCCTCGGCTCGTCGAGTCTGAAGCGCGTATTCCATCCGCCGCAACGCATGCGAGGCATCGGGAAGATCCACGTCGCGCGCAAAGCCATAACACGGCTCGAGCTGCTTGATGGAGTAACTCTCGACACCGATCCACATCGCCTGCCTGACGACGGCGTACAGGTCGATGAATCGGCCGCCGCGCAGCAGCCGGTCCAGTTCCGCTTCGCGCACGGCGTGCCGGCCCATCAGCCGCTTGAACGCGGAGGGCTCGTACGGCGCGTAGTGATAGATGTGCATGTCCGGGAAGCGCTCGAGCCGCGCCATGATGAAGTCCATCACCGACTCGAAGGCTTCGCGCTCCTCGCGCATCGTGATGGCCCACCACGCGCGATAGTCAGGCTCCCCGGCGTCGCCCACGGTCGCGATGCCGAACAGGTACTCCCGGCCCACGTCATCGGCAAAGAGATCACCTTCGAGATCGAGGAAGACATCGCCGGGGGACGGTTCCGGCAACCGCGAGAGACCATACGGCTCCGGTTCCACACCTTCCTTTGTCACCGGCATCGGGCGCAACGCGTGCAACGGCACGTCGCGACCGCGGGACTGGAGCTGCACGACGGCCTGTTCACGTGCCCGTTCGTACGACTCGCGCGATCCGCGTCCGGGATTGAACGGCAGCGGCACCATCATCGCGGCCAGCTTCGCCAGCGAATCGAAGTTGTTGCGGGCGAGCTCGCGCCGGTGCAGCCGGCCAAGTCCAGCGACGAGCGACAGGTGGTCGTCCGCATGCCGTTTCTCGTCGCATCGGCGCCACCAGGCGCACACGCCACAATGTTCGACGGGCTCGGGATAGTGCGCACTCGACAGCGCGGCATGACCCATCGCCACGGCAGACATCAGTTCCGCCTGCATGAAACGCAAATACGCCGAGTAATCGTCGGTGCGATGCGTATGCTGGACGGTGGAGCCGCGCTCGCCAGGCACCACGACGTGAAATCGCTCGGGCGTTGCGCCAAGGATCTCGCTCAGCATCGACGTATAGACGCCGAGCTGCATGATGGTGCCGGCCCGGGTCTCGCGAGCCAGCTTGGTGTCGGCGACTTCGTACGACCAGTTGCCGAGCGCGCTCGACGAGTCGGTACGGATCAGGATGTCGGTGTACCCGAACCACTGATCGTGGCGCAGGGCGCCTTGCACGATGACTTCGGCGCCGTGCGTGATCGCTTCGAGCGTATCGGTAACGGCGTCTTCGTTCTTGCGCGTGATCTCGACGACCTCGCGTCCCGCCTGTCGTAACGAATTTACGAAGGCCTTTTCGTGATCCCGCCCGCGCTGCGCGATAAGGTCCACGAGCGGATCGTCACGCTTCCGTGGTTTTTCGTAAATCCTGTCGACGGCCCCCAGGTTGAGCGCAAAGAGGTGCCGGCAGTCGAGGAAGTGCGCGACGTCGGTGGCCGAGATGGTCAGGCCGGCTTCGGTGCGGAACATGGCGGCTCGTCAGGCGACCGCGCGGCGCAACGCGTCGCGATAAGCGGGCGGGTCCACGATCATCGCGTCGGTTCCGAATTCCAGCACGCGGCGCGTGAGCCACTCGGTGCTGGAAGCAGGAAAGGGCACGTTCACCGAACCATCGGGAAGCACTTCATGTTCGGTGAAATATTCGGTCGCCCACGGTGCGGCACCGGCGCGGAAGCGGACCGTGACGCGGTCGACCTGCTCGCGGACCCTGAAGGTGTCGCTGCCGGATGCGATCGGTTCAAAATCGTGCCGCATGACGAATGCCACGTCCGCGGGGCGCACGGCTGATACGCGGTCGAGCCGGAAGTGCCGCCAGGCGTCTACGTCGGGCGTGAACGCCACGATGTAGGTACGCATGCCCATCTCCACCATCTGGTACGGATGGATGACGCGCGTGCGGATCGCGGCATCCGTTTCGCCCGCGTAATCGATTTCCAGCGCCTTGTGCTCGTGGATCGCGTCGCGGATGACATCGGCGGGAGTGTCCGGCTGCTCTGGTTGCGATGCAGGATGGGTCCTTTCTCCGGACCAGTGTGCGCCGAGTCGCCGGGCGAGCGCGCCGCCTTCGCTGTCCATGGCCAATGCGACCTGCACGGCGAGTTGTTCTTCCGGCGACAGCCGAACCGGGCGGCGGAACGGGCCACGGCTCGAGATGGCCCCGCGGTCTCCCTGCTGCCAGACCTGCAACGACAGGAGCCAATCGGCGTCCGCGTCTTCGCCTAACACCGTGAGTGCCCGGATGTCGGCTGCGATGTCCGCCGCCGAGACATCATGTTCAGCCGCGAGATCGTCCAGCGCCACCGACTCGTCAGGCGCCTGGTCGCGGCGGCTGAGCTCGGCAACGAGCGACACGATTCGGGCAAACTGTTCGGTCGCGCGCATCACACCGCCTCGGCGTACAACGCGGCTA
>CBIHMX010000157.1:0-6399 GCA_966211115.1 uncultured Gemmatimonadaceae bacterium
CGCCCCCTCACGATGGCGCCGACCCTGATTGCTACGCGCGGCAGTCCGCCGGCCCGCGGCGTGAACGCCGTACCGATCTCGAACAATCGTACGTCACCCTGCATGCGGCTCAGGTTGTATTCGGCGCGCCGGGCCAGCGTCTCCAGCAGCGAGCGCCGCAGGTGCGGTTCGTCCTCCGCCAGCGGATTCGTGACCCGCACGTGCGTGTCGTCCGCGCCGCGCACGAACGGCAGCGGGCGGACTTCGCTCAGGCCTTCGCCAATCAGCATGTCACGCACCCGCCGACCGGTCAGGTGCAGTGGATGGTCCGGCACCGTACCCGGGCGGAACGGATTGACGGCGTCGGACAATACGTCGTAGCCGCGGAGGCGGGCGATTTCCTCGACGAGGTCGGCATCACGCGATACGTCGCGGCGCCAACTGGGCGGCGTCACCTTCAGGTGTCCGTCCGCTCCCTGCTGCACCGCGAATCCGACCGACGACAGCAACCGTATCATCTCGTCCACCGGAACGCCGTCGCCTAACAACCGCTCGGCCCTCGCCGGCCGGAGGTCGACCGCCGCCGGCCGGACGGGTTCGCGGCCGACGTAGATCGGCGCGCCATCGACGGATCCACCAGCCACCTTCACGATGAGCCCGGCCGCGAGCTCGAGCAGCGGAACAACCGCGGCACCATCGACGCCACGCTCGAAGCGGTAGCTGGCGTCGGTTGAGAGGCCGAGCGCACGACGCGTGACCCGCAGGCGTGACGCGTCGAACGATGCCACCTCGAGCAGGATGTCGGTCGTGGCCTCTGTCACCTCGGAATCGCGGCCGCCCATGACGCCGCCCACCGCGACGGACACGTTCGCGTCGGCGATCATCGTCATGCGTTCATCGAGTGCGCGGTCCACGCCGTCGAGGGTGACGAGCCTCTCCCCCGCCCTGGCCTTCCGGATCACGACTGTCTGCCCGCCCAGCTTCGACAAATCGAAAGCGTGCATCGGCTGGCCATATCCGTGCAGCATGTAGTTGGTCGCGTCGACGATGTTCGAGATGGGGCGGAGCCCCACGGCCTCGAGCCGCCTGACGAGCCAATCGGGACTGGGCGCGACGCGAACGCCGCGGATCACTACGCCCATGTAGGCCGGACACCCTTCGCTGTCCTCGAGGCGTATCGTGACGCCGGCGCTGGACGCTTCGCGGTCGCCACGAACCGGGACCGGCAGCGGCAGCCCGGGCAGGTCACGCATCTCGTCAGGCAGTTGCACATGCGCGTTCGCCAGCGCGGCGACTTCACGCGCGATGCCCGCGTGCGACAGCAGGTCGGGCCGGTTCGGTAGCACGTCGACCTCGTAACGCACGTCGGCGACGTCTACCGCATCGAGGAACGGGGTGCCCGGCGCCACATCGACGTCGAGCGCCATGATGCCGGAGTGGTCGGCGCCGAGCCCCAGCTCCCGCGACGAGCACAACATCCCGTTGGATGTTTCCCCGCGAATCTTGCGTTTCTCGAGTTTGATGCCGCCGGGCAGCGTGATGCCGGCCCGCGCAATCGGGTACAGCGTCCCCTCGGTCACCACTGGTGCGCCACAGACGACATCGAGCAGTTCGCCGCTGCCGTCGTCGACCTTCGTCACCCAGAGCGTGTCGGCGTTAGGGTGACGGCCGGCCGTGATGACGCGCGCCACCACGACATCGGCGAGATCGGCGCGCAGCTTCTCCATGTGATCGACCGTGGCTACGTGCGCCGAAAGCAGGTCGCGGACCTGCTCCGGCGTCCGTCCGTGCGGCACCAGGGCTTTGAGCCATTCGTGAGAGATGATCATGTGCCGAGCTGTTCCAGGAAGCGCACGTCGGAGTCGTAGAGCAGCCGGATGTCGGGAATGCCGTAGCGGGACATGGCGATGCGGCCCGGACCCATGCCGAAGGCCCAGCCGGAATAGCGTTCACTGTCGAGTCCCGCCGACTCGAGGACGGCCGGATGCACCATGCCGCAGCCCATGATCTCCAGCCAGCGGGGCCCGCGGCCGTCGCCGAGGTCGACCTCGACTTCCATTTGGGCCGACGGCTCCGTGAACGGAAAGTAGGACGGCCCGAAGCGGGTCCGCGTCGTATTGCCGTAGAACTTCCGTGCAAACAATGCCAGCGTCGCCTTCAGGTCGGCGAACGAGATACCCTCGTCGATCGCCAGCCCTTCGAGCTGCGAAAAGACCGGCGCATGCGTGGCATCGAAGAAATCGCGGCGATACACGTTCCCCGGCGCGAGCACGCGGATCGGCGGCGCGTAGGCCTGCATCGTCCGGACCTGCACCGGTGACGTGTGCGTCCGCAGCACCTGCCCCTCACCCAGGTAGAGGGTATCGTGCATGTCCATCGCCGGGTGATCGGCCGGAAAGTTCAGCGCGCCGAAGTTGTACCATTCGTGTTCGGCTTCCGGGCCTAACGCGACGGTGAAGCCCAGCTCGCGGAAGATGGCCTCGATCTCATCGATGACGATGGAGACCGGGTGCCGCGCGCCGCGCCACGACGGACGCGCCGGCATCGTCGGATCGAGTAGTGCGTCGGGGGTCGACGCCGCCAGCCGGGATCGCGCCGCGTCGAGGGCTGCCTCGGTCGCCACTCGCCAGGCGTTGAACCGGCGCCCGGCCTCCGGGCGATCCTCCTTCGGCAGCGTGCTGAGGGCGCCGCTGAGGACCGACACGACGCCGCTGGTGCGACCGACCAGCTGCACGCGCGCCGCCTCGACCGCCTCGGTCGTCGTCGCGGCGGGGATGAGCTCATCGGCGCGCGACTGCGCCCGATCGATCTCGGCGATGAAGTGTTCGAGAGTGCTGATGGTGCCGGTCATGAACGGGATGCAAGAGGGGATGGCGGGGAGATGGAGGGGTCATCTCACGTCCGCCATCCCCCATCCGCGATCTGTCGTCAGGCCAGCGCGCTCTTGGCGGCGTTGGCCAGCGCGGTAAACGCCGCTTCGTCCCGCACGGCGAGGTCGGCCAGCACCTTGCGGTCGATCTCGATTCCCGCCTTGCGCAGCCCGTTCATGAAGACGCTGTAGCTCATCTCGTTCTGGTGCGCGGCCGCGTTGATGCGCGTGATCCAGAGGCGGCGGAAGTCACGCTTCTTGTTGCGGCGGTCGCGGTATGCATAACGCCAGCCGCGCTCCACCGTTTCCTTGGCCGGGCGCCAGAGCTTGCTGCGCGCGCCGAACGCCCCGCGCGCCGCTTTCATGATCTGCTTCTTGCGCTTCAGGCGCACCACATTCGATTTGACTCTTGGCATCGTTCGCTCCTACGCCTGCAAGAGACGCTTCAGCACGCGCGTCTCGCCGTTGGTGGACACGATCGTGGCGCGACGCAGGTGGCGCTTCCGCTTGGCGTCCTTCTTGGTGAGGATGTGGCTCTTGTTGGCCTTCAGGCGGCGGATCTTCCCGGTACCGGTCACCGAGAAGCGTTTCTTCGCGCCTTTGTGTGATTTCATCTTGGGCATCGTTCAGTCCTGATTATCGGGGCGAAAGGATCATCGTGAGTTGCTTGCCTTCCATCTTGGCCGCGCTCTCGATCTTGGCGACATCTGCCAATTCCGTGGCGACCCGGTCCACTACCGCCACGCCCAGCTCCGGATGGGCGATCTGCCGCCCGCGAAACATCAGCGTGACCTTGACCTTGTTCTTCTCTTCGAGAAACCGCCTGGCATGACGCGTCTTCGTGTCGAAATCGTGCTCGTCGATGCCGGGCCGATACTTCACTTCCTTGAGCTGGATGACGTGCTGCTTCTTCTTCGCGATCCGCGCCTGCTTGGCCTGCTCGAACTTGAACTTGCCGAAGTCCATCACCCGGACGACGGGCGGTCTTGCCGTGGCGGCGACTTCCACCAGGTCGAGCCCATGTTCTTCGGCCAGCGCCATGGCCTTGTCCACTTCCATGATTCCCAGTTGGGCGCCATCGTGTCCGATGACGCGTACAGGGCTGATGCGGATCTGTCGATTGACGCGAATGCGTTTGGATGCGTCCTGAATGGCAACGTCTCCTGCGTTAGGTGACTCGTCAGGCACCCGCCTGACAAGGGTGAAACAAAAGCGCGGACCCACTGGGAGCCCGCGACACGCGACCCCGGCGAACGCCGGTCGCGAATTCATGGACTCCTGCAGCACCTCAACGTGAGGGCCGGAGGGTGAGAGCCGAGGGCTCTGCTTTCCGAGTTGTGAGGCCTGAAGCTAATAGCGCAAAGCGCAAAGCGCAAAGGGGTTAGACGCACCGGTTCAACCAGTTCAGAAGCCCGCGACCCCTACTGGTCGCCCTGAGCCTGGCGCCCCGCGCCCAGTCCGTAACCCTTCCCATCCACCATGATCCGACCGGACAAGACGGACGCATCGTGCTCGAACACCACCAGCCACTCCTCGGCCACCGCACGCTTCAGGATCACCCGTTTGGTCTCCAGCGTGCGCAGCGGCTCGACGTCGTAACCCATGATCCCTGGAAGGGGGATGTGAGCGGACGTCGGCATGAGATCGGCCGGATAAAACGCCCGGGCCCCATCGCTCTCGATCAGGACGCTCTGGTGATGCGGCGTGTGGCCGGGGGTCGGGATGAGCGTGATCCCGGGCCACACCTCGACCTCGCCCGATACGAAGTCGAACTGGCCGGCCGCGACGACCGGCTCGAAGTTGTGCGCGAAATAGCTGGCGGCGGTGCGTTCATTGGTGTGGGTCGCCCAGTCGTATTCGCCGCGCTGGACGACATAGCGCGCATTCGGGAACGTGGGACGCACCACACCGCCGCCGTCGACCCACGTGTTTCCGCCAGCGTGATCGAAATGCAGGTGCGTGTCGATCATCAGCGAAACGTCCTCCGCCCGCACGCCAATCTCGCGCAGGCCGTCCTCGAGCAGGGTCCGGCTCTCTTGTCCGGCGTTCTCGACTCCGTAGATCTCGTGGAACTTCGCGTTCTCCTTGTTCCCTGCTCCGTTGTCGATCATCACGAGTCCGCGCTCGTGCTCGATGAGCAGGCAGCGCATGCCTAACTGGATCCGGTTCCGCTCGTCGGCGCGGATGCGACGCTCCCAGAGCGGCTTGGGTACGACGCCGAACATGGCGCCGCCGTCGAGCTTCTGTCCGCCGGTCTGGATCGCGTGCACCTTGAGCCGGCCGACGTGAAACGTTTGCACCAGCGGTCCGGGTGCACTCATGCGGTCATCTCTCCGTCGGTCCAGCCGGGCATGCCCCGGCGCTTGCGGCGCCCGCGTCCCCGCGACGGCACGCGCCTGGTGAGGGTACGCAGATCCTCGAGCGTTTCGCACCCGCGGTCGCGCGCCGCCGACAGGAGGCGCAACAGCACCTTCGCCGTCGCCAACGCGTCGCCACCGGCGCGGTGCCGGGCGTGATTCTCGATGCCGTAGTAGTACGACAGCGAGTCCAGCGACCGGCGCTTGATGTTCGGCACGACGGCGCGCGCCAGCTTCACCGTACAGAGCTTCTCGCCGGCGAGCTGCTGCCCGCCGAAGCGGGACAGTTCGGTCGATACGAAACGCCAGTCAAAGGCCGCGTTATGCGCGACGAACACGTGACCTTGCAGCACGTCGGCGATGCGGGCCGCGACGTCACGGATCGTCGGCGCCCGGCGCACCATGTCCCACGTGATTCTCGTCAGGCGTGAGACCTGTGCCGGGATCGGACGCTCGGGATTCACCAGCGTCTCGAAGACATCGACGATCTGGCCGCCGGCGACCGTGACTGCGCCGAACTCGGTAATGCGATCGCCGCCCCCCGGGCTGCCGCCCGTCGTTTCCACGTCGACGACGACATACGTGAGTGCATCGAGGTGTCGCGCCACGGACTGTTGCAGCCGCTGGACACGCGACTCGCGCACCAGCGTCCAGCGACCGTCAGTGCCACGCTGGACGTCGGACGTCTGGGTGAACAGTGCGAGCGCCAGCTGTTCGGCCACCGCGGGCGGCGCGCCCGGCAGCCGGCAGACGTGTTCAATCAACGGCACGGAACCCGACGGTCCGGCTTCGAGAAACGAGCGCGCCCTGTCCACCAGCGGAGACGAAGGCGTCTCGACAGAAATAAACGGCTGAACGACGACTTCGCTCGCAACTGAGCTCGCTCGTCCCTGCAGGCCGCTTGCAGCTGACCGCCCCAGCCGTCGCGTCATGTCGTCAAAACTATACAGGCGCGCGGTTTGCGCGGTTACGGGTTTTGACATGAGGGAGATGCTCACTAGCCCAAACGAACCGAACCGAATACACTTGTGAATGATTTCACAAGCTCATTGGCCCGTGAAGAAAATCGCTGAAAGTACCGTCCGCCGCCTCTCCGCCTATCTCCGCTTTCTCGAGGAGTCGGCTGACAAAGGTGTCGAGACCATTTCCAGCGATGCACTGGCCAGGCGCGGTGGGACCACATCGGCTCAGGTG
>CBIHMX010000158.1:0-6357 GCA_966211115.1 uncultured Gemmatimonadaceae bacterium
GCGTTCCGGGCGGAATCTCCGGCTCGGTTCGCGTCTCGTAGTCCTCGGCGAGAAGCGTGAGTAGTTCGAGCCGTTCGTCTTCTGCCGTTCCCTTCTTCGCATGGAGATCAAGCAGTCGATAGATCTCGTTCATGACCGCCTGGTAATCCTTCCTCGTATGGATCACCCGCGGGCGATCCCAAACGGCTATTGCCATACCTGCTCCAGTGAATCGTTCTCGCTCCGATGAACCGCTGACCCGCCACTAGCGGCTCTCGTTTCGGCGATCTTACTGCTTGTGTGCCCGGATGAACCTGATGTACACCACCTGCGTGTCGTATCGCATGTGAACTTCCAGTCGACCGGACCGTATGTTGAAGACGGTCACGTTGTTCCCAGGGAAGCTCACGCTGGGGAATCCCTATGTACGCTGCTGGCTCAGGAGCCCGTATGAAATCACGGCTGACTTGCTTAACGATAATGGCCTTCGCGCTGCCGGTAGCCACGCCGGCCCAGACGCGTACCGCAGCCGACTATATGGCCGCGATCGAGCGCCCACAGACGACTGGCGTCTCGGGCGAACTGAGCGACCTGACGATCACCGAGCTGATGACGCGCTTCAATGTGCCGGGCGTCAGCATTGCCGTGATCCGTGACCACCAGATCCATTGGGCGAAGGGATATGGAATCGCGGACGTGGCCACGGGCGCAAAGGTGGACACCGGCACGATGTTCCAGGCGGCGTCGATCAGCAAGCCGGTCGCGGCGATGGCGGTGTTGCGCGCGGTACAGGACGGACTGTTCACGCTCGACACCGACATCAACAGCATCCTCACGTCGTGGAAGCTCGATGGCGGCGAGTTCACGAAGGATCGTCCAGTCACACCGCGGATGCTCACCAGCCACACCTCCGGACTCGGCGATGGCTTCGGGTTCCCGGGATACGCTCCCACCGACTCGGTGCCGACCGTCGTCCAGATGCTCGGCGGGCACAAACACTCGAACGTGGGCGTGCTGTTCATGGAGCGGCCGCCGATGACGCTCATGGAGTATTCGGGCGGCGGCGTCACGCTCATGCAGCAGGCCTTGAGCGATGCCCGGAAGCGGCCGTTCGCCGACATCATGCGCGATGGCGTACTCCAACCGTTAGGCATGACGCGCAGCACGTTTGAACAGCCGCTGCCGGCCTCGTTCGATCGCAATGCGGCACGGGCGCACTCCCGTGAGGGCAAGGCGATGGGCGCCAAGTGGCACATCTATCCCGAGCAGGCCGCGGCCGGGCTGTGGACGACGCCGAGCGATCTTGCGCGCTTCGTGATCGAGGTGCAGCGCGCCTCGGCAGGCCAGTCGAGCAAGGTGCTGTCGCGTGCGCTCGTCAACGAGATGCTCACCCCGGTCGGTGTTGGCGATTACGCGGTCGGCTTCGCGATCGAGAAGATGGGCCAGGGGTGGTACTTCGCCCACGGCGGTTCCAACTGGGGATTCCGCGGGACGCTGCTGGCGCACAAGGTGAAAGGTTACGGTCTCGTCATCATGACCAATGCGGACCAGGGCAGCGCGGTCGCCGGTGAACTCAGTCGGCGCATCCAGCGAGCCTACGAATGGGACTCGTTCGCGGAGCCCGCTCCTCGCGGCTATCGGCCGCCGGTCGCGCGCACGGAGATCACGGTCGCCGAGTCAGTGCTGCGGCCCTATGTGGGCGAGTACCAGTTGGCGCCGCAGTTTTCGATCACGATCACGCTCGAGGACGGCCGCCTGCAGGCGCAGCCGACGGGACAGGCGAAGGTGACGTTGTTCGCCGAGGCGCCGGACAGGTTCTTCCTTCGCGTCGTAAACGCGCAAGTCACGTTCACGAAGGCGCCATCAGGTGAGGTGACGGGACTCATTCTGCATCAGGGAGGACGGGATCAGCCGGGACGCAAGGTGAAGTGACGCCGCGACCGGATGAAACCATCCGGGAATGCCTCGCTACGCGCTACACCTCGATCCTCGAGAAACGCCAGGCGCCAAAGGTGAGGAATATCGCGGCGACGCCTAACAGCACCGTGATGTCGGTCAACACGCTGTAATGCGATTGCCCGATCAGGATGCCGCGGAGCGCGTCGACGCCGTAGGTCAACGGATCCAGGCGCGTGAGCACCGCCAGTGCCTTCGGCAACCCCTCCAGCGGATACAGCGCGCCCGAAAGAAAGAACAGCGGCATGACCAGGAAGTTCATTACCAGCTGAAAGCCCTGCATCTCCTTGAGGGACGATCCAATCGCCGTCGCCAGCGCCGAAAACACGAGCGCGATCAGCATGATCACCAGGTACGCCACGGGTACGGCCACCCAGCTCGACGGCCGGAACCCGGCAATCAGGGTGAACACGACGATGATAGTGCCCTGCACGATCGCCGTCGTGGCACCGCCTAAC
This sequence comes from uncultured Gemmatimonadaceae bacterium, assembly GCA_966211115.1. Taxonomy (GTDB): domain Bacteria; phylum Gemmatimonadota; class Gemmatimonadetes; order Gemmatimonadales; family Gemmatimonadaceae; genus JABWBJ01. The sequence continues at coordinate 2,394 of CBIHMX010000158.1, forward strand.
GTGCGGCCGAGCATGATCTCCAGCCGCGGTACCGGCGCAACCAGCGTTTCCTTGAGAAAGCCGAACTGCCGGTCCCACAGCATCGCGATTCCGGAGAACATCGACGTGAACAGCACGGTCATGCTGATCACGCCCGGCGCCATGAACTGGAGGTAGCTCCCCATCCCCGCGCGCTGGAATACTGGGCCGAGGCTGAAACCAAGGACGCCGAGGTACATGATCGGGGTGCCGAGCGAGGCGAGAATCTGCGCTTTCGAACGCAGGTACTTCTTCACTTCGCGCAGCCAGAGAATGAAGACGACCTTCATCGCCCGACTCCAGTGCGGCCGAACATGCGACCCATCATCCGCATGCGGTCGCTCGACGTCGCTTCTTCCTCGCGAATCGTGGTACCGGTGAGAGCGAGAAACGCCTCTTCGAGGGAGCCCGTCTTCGTCTGTGCCTTGAGCTCGGCTGACGATCCGATCGCGACGATGCGGCCGTGGTCGATGATCGCGATGCGATTCGCCACCCGTTCCGCTTCGTCCATGTAGTGGGTCGTCAGGAAGACGGTCACGCCTTCGGACTGGTTCAGCGTCTTCACATGCGACCACATCGCGTTGCGGCTTTGCGGATCGAGACCAAGCGTGGGTTCGTCGAGGAAAAGCACGCGCGGTGTATGCAGGAGGCCTCGCGCGATCTCCAGCCGTCGCTTCATGCCTCCGCTGAAGGTCATGACGAGGTCATTCCGGCGCTCCCAGAGCTCGAACTGCTTCATCAGCGATTCGGCGCGCTCATGGCGCTCCTTCCGCGGGACGTGATACAACACGCCGTGGATGTCCATGTTCTCCCACGCGGTGAGCTGCTGGTCCAGGCTCGGATCCTGGAACACGACGCCGAGCCGCCGGCGCATCTCGGTCTGGTCGCGCCGGGGGTCGAGCCCGTCCAGTTCGAGTGTCCCGCTGCTGGGATGCGCCAGGGTGGTGAGCATCCGGATGGTCGTCGTCTTCCCGGCGCCGTTAGGGCCGAGGAAGGCGAAGATTTCGCCCTGCTGGACGTCGAAGGAAATGTCGTTGACTGCGACGACATCGCCGAACTTCTTGACGACGTTACGCAGGCGAATGATCGGTGCGGGTGTCTCGCTCATGATGTGTGGAAGATATGCCGACGCTCGTCATCGTGAACTCGGTGCTCGTCGGCACCGGCGGCGTCTGGTCAATCCACACGAATCGGGACGCGCCCGAACAGCCTTCCCGCGGAAACGCGGCCTCTCGAGCAGGGCGCTACTGGTGGCTACTGCCGGCCATCAAGCGTGACGAAGGTGCCCCCGTCGATCGCGCCGGCCCGTACCGTATACACTGTGAATCCCGACTGGATGAACTGCGAAGCGGTGAGCTGGCCGGGGCCGACAATGGCAGCGGTCTGCTCGAATCGCGTGATGAGTCCGCGCATCTGGAAGGTCAGCTTTTCCGCCGCATGGTTGTGCGCGCCTATCGCCAGCACGTGACGTCGCCTTCTCAGCACATCGAGCACCGCCAGGTTGTTGCCGACTGAATGCCGAAACGTCAACACACCGTTTCGCCGCACGAGTGGCGGCACGAACGGAATCTCGTCGTACCCCGCGAGCGTGAGAAACCCGGTGACGAGCGGGATATGGTTGAACGTGACGACCGGCATCGAGTCCGGAATCTGCGCGAGGTCACGTTCGAGCCAGGCCAGTTGCAGGCTATCGACGTCACCGTAGTACGATGAATCGTCGGCCGACACGGTGTTGAGTCCGATGAAGTGGACTCCGCCGTACGTGAACGAATAGTAGTCCGGGCCGAGATACTGCCGGTACATGCCGCGGTTGTAGAGCGGGTGCTTCGTGAAGTCCCGTCGCGACTTGGTCGAGTCAATGATGAAGCGACCGGTCACCGAATCGATGCCCAGGCGGCCAGGAACAATCCCGAAGTGGTCGTGGTTACCCGGCACCATCCAGAGCGGTGTCGAAAATGGGCGGGTCTCGGCCTCGAAGAGATCGAAGTATGAGCGCGACGTCTGTTCCGTCTGGCTCATCGCATCGCGAATGAGGTCACCCGCGAGTAGCGCGAATGCCGGGCGGATCGAGTCCACCATCGAGCGAAACCGGCGCGTTCGCTCGACGACCGGTGGCGCAATATGCGGATCAGACGCGGCGACAAACGTGAAACTCGTTATGCGCGGGGCGGTGCCGAGCGGAAAATCCAGCGATGGGGCGCTCACGCTGCGCCAGAACTTCCCCGCGGTGCGGTATCCATCGGGAATGGAGACAAAAACGATGCCAGTCGGCGTCGACTGAAACGTGTACGAGCCCGCTGAATCTGTTGTGACGACGTCGGCCTGGTTCGAGACGGTAATCCCGGCGATTCCCCTTTCACCGGGGTCGCGCGTGCCGTTCGCATTGCCGTCGAGAAAGACCGTGCCCCGCACGATAGATGGCTGAGCGCCGGCAACCGACGCGACCAGTGGAATGAAGACCGCGATGCGGAGCGCGTGGCTGATAAACATGGGAGCGGTGATCGTGAATCATGCACCGGCTGTTCCTTCACCTCTTGTAGCAATTTGCGCTCACCCATGGGCGTGCGCATCAGCGACCAGGGAGAAGCTGACGATGACGACGTTGGCTCCGTGAAGGAAATCAGGGTCACGGACTCAGTCGTCCGTGACCCTGACCTCGATGAGTCACTCGTTATTTCCCCGATTCAGCACCCCACCGACGTCCGCAGGTCGGTCGCCTGCTGGATCCACAGGTCAGCAGTGGCGACAGGGATTGCCTTCCCTCGCTGTGCCTTTACCTGATTGATGAAGTCCTGCAGTGCGTTGCACGCGACCGCGGTGTCCCCCCTGGTGATCGCCTCCAGCGCCACATTGATCTTGGCGGACAACGGCTTGCGCAGGTCGGGCGAGAGCGTGGCCGTCGAGATCGCGACCTTGAGATCGGCCGTCGCCTGCGGTGCATCAATGACGGTCACGTCCAGCCTGTAATTCGCGCTGAAGGCGCCATCCTCGTCCCTGACCATCCCATGAACGCGCTTGGTGCCGGTCGTAGTCGTGGGACAGCTGAATGTCTTGCTTGACGACCATTCGCTGAAATGACCGTTGCCCACACAGTCAAATGCGTAAGTGAACGAATTCGAGTTTGGGTAACCGGGGACCTGAGCGTTGGTGAGCGTGAGCGGGATGCTGGCGTTCACGACGATCGACGTCGGGCCATTCAGTGTCGCGGTGGGAAGGATGGAAGTTGCCGGGGTAACCTCATCGGTTTGTCCCCAGCATTGGATGGTGTGGTCATCGCGCAGGCCACACGTGTGCCACAAGCCACCCTCCACCGTTATGAAGCTCCCGCCGTTTGACGCCACCTTGAGCGCGGGGGCCTGAAGCCGGAGATTGTCACCCCAGCACTCGATCTTGCCGTCGTTTCGGATACCACACATGTGCCGGGCACCCGCATTGATGAACGTGAAGTGTCCAGTGGCGGCCTGCTTCAGCGCGACATCACGACCGTCCTCGAAGCCGTTGCCCCAGCATTCGACGACTCCGTCGTTCCGTAACGCACACGTGAATTCGGATCCGCTGCTGACCTGCGTGAAGTAGCCGGTAGACGCCGTCCTGATGTGCGGCGCTTCCGGGGAAGGAGGATTGCCGCCCCAGCACTGCACCACGCCGTCGTTGCGAAGGGCACAGCCATGCTGGACACCAACAGCGAGCTGCGTGAAGTAGCCGACATCGGCGATGACCTCCGCCAGGGGAGATGCGGTGCTCTCACCGAAGCATTCGATCACACCGTCATCGCGCAACCCGCACGTGCTGGCACTCCCACCGCCAACGTCCACGAAATTGCCGCTTTGCGGGACGTAGAGGGCGTTGGCATAGTGGAACACGTTGTCGTCACCGAAGCACTCGAACGCGCCGTCGATCCGGACGGCGCAGGTATGCGCCCCGCCCGTGCCAATTGCCGTGTAGT
>CBIHMX010000159.1:0-6338 GCA_966211115.1 uncultured Gemmatimonadaceae bacterium
GTCGGGCGGTCGCCGGCCGAACGTGAGATCGATTACGCATACCTGGCGAGACTCAGTGGCGACGCCATGCCGAGTGTCGTGAGCAGCTTGAAGGTGGCGTCCGCGTCAGCAACGTCGTGCGAGGCCGTGGAAATTCTTCGTGGTCGCTGGTCGAGCGACAGGCCGGTCTCGTGGAACCTCGGTGCACGCACCGCGCGCGCCGCTGCCGAGGCGCTTTCCGCCACGGACGTGCGCCGCCTGTGCGCCGGGATTGACATCGCCCCCATGAAGGAGGCCCAGCAATAAACGCGCCCCCCCGCCTAACGGATTGCGGGATTAGCTTCAGCGAGTGACACAGCCGTCCCCGGAGTTTCTCGACCTGCAGGCTGCCCTCGCTGGCGAGTACTCGCTCCAGCGTGAGCTGGGGCGTGGCGGCATGGGAATCGTCTACCTGGCCCGCGACGTGCAGCTCGATCGTGACGTCGCGATCAAGGTCCTTCCTGCGCATCTCGCGCACGCCGCGGCCGCGAAGGAGCGCTTTCTCCGCGAGGCGCGGATGGCGGCGGGGCTCTCGCACCCGCACATCGTCCCGATTCATCGCGTGAGTGAAACGGGAGGATTCGTCTTCTTCGTGATGAGCTACGTCGAAGGCGAAACGCTCGGCGATCGACTTCGAACGCGTGGTCCGCTCCCGCCCGCGGAAGCGTCTCGCAACCTCCGCGAAGTTGCCTGGGCGCTCGCGTACGCGCATGGACGGGGGATCGTCCACCGCGACGTGAAGCCGGTCAACATCCTGCTCGAGGCGAGCACCGGCCGCGCGCTCGTCACGGATTTCGGCATCGCGCACGGCGCAGACCCGATCACTCCCACCGACCCTGGCAAGATCATGGGGACGGCGAACTACATGAGTCCGGAGCAGGCAGCGGGGGCGACGATCGACGGGCGCAGCGACATCTATTCCCTCGGCGTCGTCGCCTACCTCGCGGTCAGCGGCCGCCTGCCGTTCGAGTCGCCTAACGTGCCGGCGCTGTTGCTGAAGCAGGCGTCGGAAGATGCGCCGAGCGTGACCGACGTCGCCCCCGGCCTTCCCCCGGCGCTCGCCGCCGCCATCGATCGCTGCCTCGAGCGCACTCCCGCCGAGCGATTCTCGCACGGAGAGGCCCTGGCTGAAGCCCTGGCTCCGCCCGCGGAAACCCGGCCAGCGCTGCCTCCCACCCTGCGCGCCTGGCTCGGCACGCGGAATCCGTTGCTCGTTCCGTACATGGCATGGTCCGGCATGTTTGGAACGCTGACGACCGTCAACCTGCTGGTATGGCTTGCCGGCCGGCGACCGGACGGGCCGGCGGATATCGTGCTGCTCGCCGGAATCACTTCTCTCCCGCTGTTTCCCATCGTTGGGTTCCACCTCAACCAGGCGTGGCGACAATTTCGCGCCGGCCATACCCTGGCCGACCTTCGGTCAGCTCTCGAAGTCGAGCGCCGCGAACGCGCGGAGACCGAAGCCCTTTCTCGCGTCGACGAACCGCGCGGGCATCGCGTCCTGCGAACGGCCACCATCGCCGCCGGAACGTGGCTCGCGACGACGTTCGGCCTGCTGATCTCTGGCGTCATTCATGAAAACCGCATCGGCATGCTGCTGCTGTTGGCACCGATCGGAAGTACCATGCTCCTGGGTGCGGTCAGCAACGCGCTCGATGTACAGTTCGTGCCCGAACGGATCAGGAAATGGTGGCAGACAGGGATTCGGAACCGCCTCTGGAACAGCCGCCTGGGAGAGTGGTTCGCGAAGCGACTCGGCGCCCCGGAACGTTCGAAGCTCGCTGGTGCATCCGCGTTTCGCGCAACCGAGGCAGCGTTAGGCGTCGCCGCCTCCGAACTGTTCGCGGCCTTACCGAAGGCCTACAGGGAAAACCTGGCCGAGCTGCCGGCACTCGTCGAATCGCTCGAGGCCCGCGCGGCAGAGGCTCGCGCCGAGATCGAGATGCTCACCGCGATCGCGCCGTCCGAAGCGGCCGGCGCCGAAGTGCTCCATGCCCGGAAGAAAACAGCCCAATCGCACCTGGCCGAAAGCGTCGCGGCGCTGGAAGGCATTCGGCTCGACCTGTTGCGGCTGCACGCCGGCGCCAGCGACCTCGCGCCACTCACGACCCTGATGGATGCCGCCCGCCAGATCGGCGACGACCTGAACCGTCTTGCGGAAGCACAAGACGAAGTGGAAGGAACCGTGAAACGCCTTCCCCGCGACCACTCCCCCACTCCAGCCTGAGCCGAGAGTGTTTTCACGCCCTCACGATTCCCGATTCCCGATTCCCTATTCCCGACCAGTCTCAGAACACAAATGGCATCGCCTGAAACTGCCTGCTGAATAACCACGTGCCACGCTCGCGATCGATGTAGCCAATCTTGATCGCCCCCCAGCTCACAAAGACGCCGGAACGCTCGCGGCCACGCCACGGCCAGACCAGCGCGCCATTTTCGTCACTCGCGGTCAGTACGCCAAACGCGAAGTAGCTCGGCAGGAATACTCCGCTGACGCCAGACCTCCCGAACCTGTCCCCGAACAGGTAAAACCGCAGGCCGAACTCCGACGCTGAAACGGGCAGCACGCCCGACTCGCCATCCGCGAAAGTCACGTACCCCGGCGAGTACGACGCAATCACTTCCCACGGACTTGGGCCACTGGTCGGCGTCGGCCTGAAGCCCGGGATCCAGCGCTGCGCAGCATAATTGAGCAGCACCTCGGGAAAATTCAGGCGCGCCGACGAGGGCCCGAGTTTGCGTTCATAGTTCGCGAGTCGCCTCAAGGCGTTGTCGCGAGACGTAAGCACCTCGAGACTGTGCGCCGTTTCGGCGACACGAACGAACTCACCGTTGGCATCGCCGAGCGTGGCGCTCACGACCGGACGTAGATCGGGCTGGCGCGTGGCGGCGCGGAAGTCCTCCATTGCCGCAAGAATTGCCTGGTGTGTCTCGCGATCCACAGAGTTGCCCATGCGAGCGATGGCGCGAAGCGGCGCATGCGTTCTCCCGTTTAGGGCCAGCAGTGTAAAGGCAGACAGCAGCGGATTGCAGATCACCGCTGCGTTGGTGCGTGCGCTGGCGCTGTCGTCCGCAAGTGCGGTGAGTACCGACGCATCCGCCACTATGCGCTGGGCAAGCGCGCAGTAGTCACCTACGGTGAGCGAGTCTGCGCGCCGTGTGAGGGACGCATCCAGTGTCGCGGTTCCAGGCTGGGCCTGGAGTGTGGCCGCACTCGCGTTCAGCACAATCGCTGCGATCACTGCGGTTGCGGTCTTCATGTCAGCAAGACTCCACGCATCTGCTTTGCCTGACTGTCGAAGTATCCACCCCAGGCGTGCGGGTCCTTCAATTGCACGCCACCTGCGGTGACCGCGTGTGCCAACGAGAGCGCGGTGGTGTTTCGCGTGTCGATGTTCAGCGCCAGCTGCGACACGATGGTGCTGTGCTGGCCCGGAATATCCATGTACGCCCAGTCGAGTCTCTGGCCGAGAACATGACCGCCGACCGGATCGTGTGAACCGGTGATGGAGATGAAGTCCCGCGTACACCGCACCAGCTTCGTTCCCTTCTTCTCGGCAGGAATGGCCAGCGGCCTGGCGATCGTCGCGAGAGTACCGAGGTCCGGCACCGCGGCGCCGATCGCGCCGGCGATCGTGCGAATCAACTGGACCGGCGATGCCATCAACGTCACCGAGTCGAAGGTCATCAGATCGCTGGCCGGCCTGAGATTGTGGGCCGGCTCCTCCGCAATCGCGTGAAGCACCTCGTAGGTGTGAAAACACCCGAGGCTGTGTGCGACGATGGATACCTGGTAGTCGAGTGGCTCCTCGTCGCCGTTGAGGAAGCATGATTCGACACGGTCGGTGTGGATCTGATCGAGCTGGGCGATGAGCGCGTCGCGCACGGCGAGCCTGAGATCCGGGCTGAGCACCGGCCAGATGATGTCGCCCACCGATTCGGCGATGGCGGCGTCGATGGTATCGTTACCGAGTTTCAGCTTCACCACCGATTTCAGTGCATTCAGACCTGCGGCGAAGTTGATCTTCTGTTCGACCCAGTCGTTGATGAAGTCGTAATTGACCGTGTAGATCGCAACCTCGGGTTCGGCGTCGCCGAGGACACGCTTCAGGGCATCGAGCGGAAAGGAGCCGGCCTGACCAACGCTCGCGTTTCCGATGCCGTGGACGAGCAGGATCGCACGTTTGCCGGGCCAGTGGATCGATTGAGGCGTGAAGGGCATGCAGAATGCTCCGGCTTAACTGGAACTCGTCTCCCACTCCACGGAATCGCCGATGCGGATGGTGCCGCCATCGAGCACCTGCGCGAATACGCCTCCTCGCCAATTCTCCTGAAGTGCCTGGCGTAACCCCGGCGATGCCTCATCCATGCGCTCGCAGGGCGTGAGTTCTCCTCCAATTGCCAGCCTGCATGAACCGATGCGGATAATGCGTCCGCGCGTGTAGGGCAGCTCAATTCCGCTGATGAGAATGTTGGCGCGGCGTGCGGCCGGACCGGGATCCTCGGCGATCGTGGAAACCGCTTCGTTCCACGCTTCCCGGGCGAGCAACGTCACCTGTCGCCGCCGGCTGCGGTCCACGCTCCCGGCCATCCCTTTGCCGGCGACGAGTGTTGCTTCGCGCAGCTGGTCCATTCGTCCGCGATGTGCGCGTTTGCTCCAGAGACCTTCGACGCGGCCGGCCATGAGAGATTTATGGTTGTGCTCGAAACCTGCGTCGGGTCCAATTCGATATGCAGGGGGGCGATCGGGCACAGACCGGGGTCCGTCCCGGGTCCATTTAAGGTCCGTCCCCCTTGGCCAGGCACGTACTTTGCATTATAAAGTACTTGTCCTATGTTGTCATGAGACTTCTACCTTCTCCCCGACATGAACAAGCGCGCCGCTCGAACCCGTCAGCTCCGGTTCTCCTGGTTGGACTTCAAGGTCGGGCTTCGCATGCTCGCGCGATTCCCGGTACTCACCACGGTCGGAACGGTGGCGATCGCGGTCGCCATTGCGCTGGGATCCCTCTATTTCGAGGCGGTCAACAAATGGCAGCACCCGAAGCTGCCGATCCGTGACGCAAATCGGGTCATCTCGATCCGTAACTGGGACGCTGAGAGGGTCGACGTCGATGCCCGCGCGCTGAACGACTTCGCCACCTGGCGCGGACAGGCGAAAACGATCGAGCACATGGGTGCCGCGGTCCTCTTCACGCGCAACGTCCAGACGGAGGACCAGCGCGTCGAGCCGGTCAGCGGAGCTGAGATCAGCGCCAGCGCCTTCGCCATCATGGGAACGCCGCCTCTGCTCGGTCGCACGCTGACGGCGCAGGATGAACTGCCGTCGGCGGAACCGGTGGTCGTCATCGGCCACTCGTTATGGAGCACGCGCTTCGCGAGCGACCCTGACGTCCTCGGCAAGTCGGTGAAACTCGGGACCCTCACGGCCACCGTAGTCGGCGTGATGCCGGAGGGTTTCGGGTTCCCGGTGAACCAGCGGATCTGGACGCCTTTGCGCGTCGACGGTTCCCTGCTCGCTCCGCGAACGGGACCACCGGCTCTGGTCTTCGGCCGGCTGGTTCCCGGCGCATCCATGCAGGAAGCGCAGTCCGAACTCACCGTCATCGGCTCGCGTCTGGCCGCGGCGAGCCCCGAAACGCACCGGAACCTGAGTCCGCGTGTCACCGCGTACCAGAAGCCGCTCACCGCCGGCGGCGAGGCGATGATGATCCGGAACCTGCTCTATGCCGTCAACGGCATCTTCCTGATGCTGCTGGCCATCATGTGTACGAACGTCGCTACGCTCGTGTTTGCCCGGACCGCCACCCGGAGCTGGGAGATCTCGGTGCGGAACGCGCTCGGGGCGAGCCGTGGCCGCATCGTCACCCAGTTGTTCATCGAAGCGCTCGTGCTGACCGGTGGGGCGGCGATCCTCGGACTCCTGATCGCCCGCGTTTCGTTAGGCTTCGGAATGAGCCTGGTGACCGGCGACACGTTGCCTTTCTGGATCAACGACCACCTGTCGTTGCGGACGGTGTTGTACGCGGCGGTGCTGACCGTGTTCGGCGCGGCCATCGTCGGCGTCCTGCCGGCGCTGCGAGTGACGAAGACGAATTTGCAGGACGCGCTCCGCACGCACGCAGCCGGCTCGGGTCTCAAGTTCGGAGCCTTCTGGACCACGGTGATCGTCCTGCAGGTGGCGATCACGGTAGCCTTCCTCCCCATGGCCGCCGGTGGCGTGTACGAGTCGAATCGCTTCAACCAGCGGGCCGAAGGTATTGGTGCGGAACGGTACCTGACGGCGTCGATCGGCGTGGACCGCGAGGACTACATCACTG
>CBIHMX010000160.1:0-6320 GCA_966211115.1 uncultured Gemmatimonadaceae bacterium
CCGCACGATGGCATCGAACGCGCCCCATGACCGCGCCGCGCGTCCTGTCCCGCCATAAACGACGAGATCTTCCGGCCGTTCGGCGACATCGGGATCGAGGTTGTTCATCAGCATCCGCAACGCCGCTTCCTGCTGCCACCCGCGGCAGGAGATCGTGGTCCCGCGCGGTGCGCGAATCACGCGCGGGCCTACCGATGTCGTCATCGTCGCCATCTAGCTGATTCCCTCGAAACGTCCCTCGGCGATGGCCTGGGCTACGAGCAAGATATCAGGCGAAACCGCGCGATCGCGGTCCATCGTCGGCACGATCCCGCGAAGGATGGCGTGCGCTTCCTCCACTGGCGCGCTCGACCGCAGCGGCCGCCGGAAGTCGATCCCCTGCGCGCCACACAGCAGCTCGATGGCGAGCACGTTGCGCACGTTGGCGATGATCCGGCGCAGCTTCCACGCCGCGCCCATGGCCATGGGCACCACGTCTTCCTTGCTGCCGTCCGTCGGAATCGAGTCTACGCTGGCCGGATGCGAGAGCACCTTGCATTCGCTCGTCACGGCGGCGGCCGTCACCTGCGCGATCATGTACCCCGAGCTCACGCCCGCGTCCGTCGTCAGGAACGGCGGCAGTCCCTGGTTCAGGTCCGGATGCACCAGCCGATCGATCCGTCGCTCCGCGATCACCGCCAGGTTCGTCATGCCTATCGCGAGCATGTCGAGCACCATCGCCACCGACTGACCGTGAAAGTTGCCGCCGCTGAGCAAGGATCCATCCTCGAAGACCAGCGGGTTGTCGGTCGCGGCGTTGATCTCGCGGCCGATGATGTCGCCGGCGAAACGCAGCAGGTCGTGCACCGGTCCATGCACCTGTGGCATGCAGCGCAGCGCGTAGGCGTCCTGCACGCGTGGATCGCCCACGCGGTGTGACTCGCGGATCTCGCTGTTGTCCAGCAGGCCCCTGAGGATCGCCGCGGAGCGCATCTGGCCGTCCTGACCACGCACGCTATGGATTCGTTCGTCGAACGCGACCGGCGTACCCATCAATGCTTCGAGAGACATCGCCCCGGCAACGTGCGCGACGTTCCACAATGAGAGAGCATCGGACAGGGCCAGCGCGGCGACGGCGGTGTGGGCCTGCGTTCCATTCGCGAGCGCAACACCCTCCTTCGGGCCAAGCTCGATCGGCCTCAAGCCCCGTTCGGCCAGCAGAGTCCCGGCGGGCCCGCTCCGGGATCCGCTCCGCAGGTCGCCTTCGCCGAGCATCGACAGCGCCAGGTGCGACAACGGAGCGAGGTCTCCGCTCGCACCGACGCTTCCCTGCTCCGGCACCGGAGGAAAGAGACCCGCGTTCAACATGTCGATCAGGAGCTCGGCGAGTTCGGGCCGAACACCGGAGTGACCCTTCGCCAGCACATTGGCGCGAAGGAGCATCATCGCGCGCACTTCATCCTCCGGCAGCAGCGGCCCGACTCCCGCGGCGTGACTCCGGACGAGGTTCACCTGCAGTTCGGCCAGCCGGTCGGGGGGAATCGCCATCTCGGAGAGTTTGCCGAACCCGGTGTTCACGCCATACACGGCTTCACCGCTGGCGAGTTTGCGATCGACGATATCTCGAACGCGTTGCATGCGTGCTCGCGCAGACGCGTCGAGCTGCACCAGTGCGCGAGCCCGGGCGACTCGAACGACATCCTGGAGGGTCAGTGAATTGCCATCGACAGTCAGGGCCGTTGTCATGCGGGGAATGTAGTCGAGGATCGAGTCGTCACTGAGGATCGAGTCATCACGGATGCTGGATTAACACCGTAGGTCCACAGACAGAGAACCGAGTTTCCGCGAATTTTGCGAATTGACGCGGATTGTGATGACTCTCGTATTCCGAGCCCGGCGGGACGCCCATGAGGTGATTCAGTTGTTCACCTTCAGTTCTTTTCTTTGCTGCAACTCCGGGAATTCCGAAGATCCTTAGCTGCAGGTTCGCGTCAATTCGCCTGATCACCGCCGAGTCGGTTCTTTTGGATTGACGCGGTGGGTCAACTGACGGAGGAGCGAGTCACCGCGAATTTCGCGAATTTACGCGGATCGTGACAACGCCATATTTCGAGCCCGGCGGGTCGCCCACATGAGGCACTTCTGTTGTGTCACGATTCAGTCTTCGCCTACGACGCCGAGAAGCCCGAAGAATCGATGTTGGTTGCTCCGCGTAAATTCGCGAAATTCGCGTAAACTCGGTTCTCCGTCAGTTGACCTACCGCGTCAATCCTCCGCGCAAATCCTCCGCGCCAACTCGACTCTCACCGGCGGATACCGGTATACCCACGGCCGTAGTCGCGCGTGTCCCAGTCGAACTTGATGTCCGGCTGTGCCTTGAGCGAAATGTGGAAGTTGAACGTGAAGTTGCCGTTCGGCGCGCGCATGAACGCAAACGTCGCGTTCCAGTCATGCAACTCGCGCGTCAGCGTGAAGAGTTGGCTGGCAAACTCCTTCCGCGTGAAGTCGTAGGTCGTCGACCATTGCGCGCCCCACTTCTCGGTGATGTGGAAAGAAAGCGCCGACTGCGCGTTCGCCTGTGGCGGCGTCACGAAATACGTCCCGCCTCCCGTTCCGCCGAGTCCAGCCCCCTGCGAGTCGCTGGTAGGCGCGAGTCGCTGGATGCATGACTCGTATTGCACGAAGTCGAACCGAAACGGCTCGCACTCGAGAGTGGGATCCACGGTGACGACGCCCGATCCGACCGGTGGGCGTGTCCGCTGCGCGCTGTAGGTCAGGCTCCATTCCCACCCGCGACCCGCGGGCACACTCATCTGCTGGGCGATCTGGCTGATCGAACCCGCGATCGGCTGACCCGCGACCATACCTGGCGTCGCGCCTGACGGCAGTGAACCCGGCGCCGATCCCGGCGCGCCGGCGCCTGTCGAGTCAGCGAGCCGGATGCCGAGCAGCCTGGCGAGTCCTCTCACGATCGGCGACGCCGGACCGAGCGACAACGAACCACGCAACGCCTCGCGATACGGCTTGAACACCGCGCTGTCTGAAATCGGGTCGCCCTGAAAAAGCGACCAGTCGACGCCGATATCGAATCCAGGAAGCAGGTCCGAACGAGCCGTGATGCCGAAGGTGCGATTGGTGAGGCCGGTCTTTTTCGTGACGCGCGCCCGCTCGAAATCCCAGCCGAGTGACGAGAACGAGAGCGCGAGGAGCTTGATCTTCTGCCAGCGGTCCTCGGGGATCGAATCGTTCGCGGGCCGCAGCTTGGCCTCGAAGGTGGTGTTGAGTCCGAGGCTCAAGGTCTGCTGCCGATTCGCCCCGAGGTATCCGATACGCGTGCTGCCCACGGCCTCGAGGTATTCGTCGCTCACGTCGCCGGCGGGCGTGTACTGGAACGACAGCGACGGTGAGATCGCGTGCCTGATCGCGGCGACCGGGCCGAACCCGGGAAAACGACGGTACAGCGTGGGCGCCATGCTCACGCCGAATGCCGGTCGCATCGAATTGGCGACGAATCGGTTGCCGGTGCGCTCAGACCGCACGAGCAATCCGTGCGGGTCGACTTTCTGGATCGAAACCGACGGCGAAACATTCCACGTGCCCTGGAAGAAACCGGGCAGCGAGAAGCCGGTTTCCCAGTTTACCTCCGTAAGGTACGTGCGCTTGTAGACCCGTTCTTCGCGTTGCGACGTGTCGTTCACCGCCACCACGACGCGTTTCTCCGGGAAGTCGTTCAACCGGTCGGTCACGCTGAAGCTGTTGCGCCAGTCGAACCCGAGGATCTGCAGCGGCGTGTCGAAGCGGATCGACGTGTTGCGCGCGTTCCTGTCCAGCGGGAGGCTGTCGAGTGTGCCGCCTGGTCCGGTGATGTAGCGATTTGCGAAGTCACCGATGCGATCGATGTGCAGGTTCTGCGTGCTCGTGATCGCCAGCGACGGTGTCCACGTCAACCACTCGCCGGCCGTAATGGGCTTGGAGGTGATCGAAAGCGAAGGGAACGTGCGGTCGATCGCGTCGCGTCCCGGGAACTGCTGTTGTGTGCCGCCCAGCGAAATCGAAAACGGTCCACGCCCGGTCGAGAAGTTGAGTTGCGACGAGATGGTCTGCACCGCCGCAAACGGGTTGAACTGTGTGTTGCGCTGGACGGTGGTGTTGGTGACGTAGTTGAGGTTCGCAGTCAGTTTCGTCCGCTGCGAAAAATCCTGTCGATGGTTGAGGGAATACTGCTGGTTGGTGGAGCCGTCGCGGAGGTAGTGCTGCGACACGCCCAGTTCACCGGCCAGGAAGCGATCCTGCCAGGAATACCGGAAACGCCCGTTGAACTTCACCCAGCCGGGGTCACCCTCCTGGGGCCGCGCACCACTGCGCCAGTCCATGGTGAGCTGCGCGTCGAGGTAGTCGCTCAACGCAAAGTAGTATCCGAAGTCCTCCACCATGCGCCGGTATCCCGAGCGATTGCGGATGATGTCGGAGAAGCCGATGCGGGGCGGGATGATGCCGCTGCGCCGGCCGCTGCGAACGTCCTGGAAGATGAACGGCAGCCAGAAGACGGGGATGTCGGCGATGTAGAGAATCGCCGGCCGGGCCACCAGGATGTTCTTCGTGATCATCTTGATCTCGCCGGCCGCGAAGTGAAAATGCGGCGTGGGATCCTGGCAACTCGTGAACATCCCGCCCCGCATGTAGATCGCGTTCGCGCCTTCGGCCGTGGTGTCGCCCTTGAAGGCCGCAATGCCGCTGTGGACGATCCACCGTTCACCGCTTTCCATCGCCGTCGACACCTCGCGCACCAGTCCTTCCCGCGATTGCACGTCGTAGCGCAGCAATCGCCGGCCGACGACATCATCCGGGCCGCGCGCCGGATCGCGCAGCAGCACCGTATCGCCGCGCGCCTCCACGATCTGCGTCGAGTCGTTGAACGTGATCGTGTCGCCTAACAGGATGGCGGAGTCGCGGGACACCTGTGCGTTGCCGCGAAGGTACATCTCCCGCTTTTCCGCCTCGAGCCGCACCGACTCGCCCTGATAGCGGGTCACGGAGTAGCCGGGCCGGCTGAGGAGCGTTGCCATCACCGAGTCGGCCGGGTTCCAGGTGATCTCCCGGCGTGTGGGCAGCGTGTCGGCGCCAATCCTCCGAAGCGAGTCGGCGCGAAGGATCGAATCGGCGCGGGCGAGGGAATCCTGGCGCGCGACCGAGTCTGGGCGGGTTGGGACTTGAGCGTCCGTGGTCGTTGGCAGGAAGAGCACGAGAGCGCAAATAACCAGGGGCGCAACTGCCAAACGGCGCACGTGCCGAACGGCGCACCCGCCAAACGGCGCACCTGCCGAACGGCGCACCTGCCGAAGGACGCAACGGCCGAAGCGCGCAACAGCCGAAGGGCGCAAACTTCGAAAGGCGCAACGGCGCAACGACATCACCAGATCGACGGTTCCGGCTCGGCGGATTTCTCCTTGCGCCGCTTCCACCGGAACACGACGCTCGAAAGAATCACGCTCAGCTCGTACAGGGCATACAACGGCCCCGCCATCAGCAACAGCGTCACCGGGTCGCCACCCGGCGTGATGAACGCGCCTAACACGATCGCGCCAACGATCGCAAACCGGCGGAACCGGTGCAGCATCGCCGGCGTCACGATCCCGAGCATCGACAGCAGCAGGATGACGGTCGGCAACTCGAAGGCCACGCCCAACGCCACCGACATCCCCACCGCAAAACCGAAGTATTCGCTGAAGCCGATCATCGGCTGCAGCGACTCGGCCTGGATTCCCGTGAGGACCTTGAGGGTCAGGGGGAGGATGACGTACCACGAAAGCGCACATCCAGCGAGGAACAGGATCACGGCCATGACCAGGACCGGGATCACGACCTTCTTCTCGTGCGTGTAGAGCGCTGGAGACAGGAACCCCCAGAGGTGCCACACGATAACCGGCGACGCGAGGATGGTTCCGAGGATCAGCGACAGGTTCATGATGATCTTGAACGCCGCCGCGGGGTGGAACACCGTCAGCTTGCCCGTCGGGAGGTACGGAAGGACGGGGCCAGCCAGGAAGTTCAGGATGAAATCATCGTTCGTGAACAGGAAATAGAACGAGACGCCAACGGCGATGACGAGCGCGCCCAGCGCCCACATCAGACGTCCGCGAAGTTCCTCGAGGTGATCGAGGAACGGCATTTCTACGGACTTGCCTGGGCCCATCTAGCGAGTCGTCAGTCCGGCGGATTCCGCGCGAGCCATTCCGTGGCCAGGGTGGATTCATCCGAACGCGGATAGTTCCGTACCACATCCTGCATCGCGGTCCGCGCCTCGGCCGGTTTGCGCTGCGCCATCAGGGAGAGGCCCAGCT
>CBIHMX010000161.1:0-6188 GCA_966211115.1 uncultured Gemmatimonadaceae bacterium
CATTACTGGTGCCGGCATCGCTCGCGACGCGGCCTTGCGCGGACTTCGCGTGGCGCTGGTGGAAGCGCGTGACTTCGCGAGCGGAACGTCGAGCCGGTCGTCGCGGCTCGTGCACGGCGGCGTTCGATATCTCGAACATGGACACCTGCACCTGGTGTTCGAGTCCAGTCGGGAGCGGCGAACGCTGCTGCGTATCGCGCCGCATCTCGTGCGTCCCCTCGCCTTCACGTGGCCGGTCTATCGCGGGGCCCGCGTCTCTCGTTTCAAGCTCGCCATGGGACTCGGCCTCTACGATGCGCTGTCGATGTTCCGGAACACGCGGCGTCACGACCAGCTTTCGCGTACCGCGGTGCTCGAGGCGGAACCGCAACTCGATCCAGACGGACTCGTTGGTGGCGCGAGATACTACGATGCCGCCTGCGACGACTCGCGCCTGACGCTGGCCAACGTCATCGCCGCGGCCGAGTCGGGGGCGGCGGTGCTCAATCACGCATCGGCCACCGGATTCGAGTTTGTGAGCGGCCGAGTGCGCGGCGTCAGGGTTCGGGACGCGATTGCCGGCGATGACCTGATCATCCGCGCCGCGCACGTCGTGAACGCGACCGGTCCATGGTCTGATGAAGTCAGGTCATTCGAGGGTCGTGTCAATCAACAGAGCGTGGCGGGTTCGCGGGGCGCGCACATCGCTGTACCGCGCGTTCGCGTCGGGAATCGTGAGGCGATCACGATGCTGCACCCTGACGATGGACGCGTGATGTTCACGTTGCCCGCCGGCGACCAGGCGATCATCGGAACCACGGAAACGCCGACGGTGCCTGGTGCGCACGAGTCGAGCGCTACCCGCGAGGACGTCGACTACCTGCTTCGCGCCGTGAACGCGTACTTCCCGGCGGCGAAATTGACCACTCTCGACGTCATCGCGGCGTGGTCAGGCATCCGGCCGCTCGCGAGGCAACTCTCGTCAGGCGACGTGGGCTCAGCGTCGCGCGAGCACGCGATCGAGCGGGGTCCGGGGGGCGTCATCCACGTCACGGGTGGCAAGTTGACGACCTATCGTGAGATGGCGTCGCAGGTGGTAGACGGGTTTGCCGGACCTGAAGCCCGTCGCGACCGGACGGCGGTGGTTCCTCTTCCCGGTGGTGAGCGTTCGCTGGACGACCTTCGCGCCGAAGCATCGGAAGAGGTAGAGGATGCGGCGATCCGCGACCACCTGGTGAGAAGCTACGGAACGCGTTGGCGTGAGGTCTGGCAACTCGGCGTCTCGTCGCCTGCTCTGCGCAAGCGCGTCGCGCCCGCGCACGCGGTCATCGGCGCCGAGTTCGTTTACGGAGTCCAGCGGGAGATGGCGGAAACGTTAGGCGACCTGCTGATCCGTCGCACGCACCTCGCCTTCGAGATGGCGGATCAGGCAGGGTCCGTTGCTTCGTCGGTCGTCGATCTCGTCGCGCCGGTCCTTGGGTCGACTGCGAGCGACCGCGACGAACTGCTGCGCTCCTACGAGACCGACGTGGCGCGTGTCTTCAGTGTCGATCAGGGCTGATCAGGTTCATGGTTTCCGCCGAATTCGTGGAGCGATGCGCGGCTTGCCTGCCCCGGCGTGGCCCGGTGAAAGCGACGGCCGCGAATCCCCTTGGCGGCTTGAAGGATGCGTGCGCTGGTCAGTCGCGGGACTTGTTTCATGCGTGAGAATTCTCAAGTGCAACTTTGGAATTCTCAATATTCGGCGGCTGACGGCGCCGCTGAGCGCCGCGAGCGCCTAACGTTTGACCGGGAGCTCAGGCCCTTCGTGGATCGTCTTCAGCTCGAGAATACGAAGCTTGCGCGTCTTCGCCGGTAGCTTGAGCAGCACGTTGTCGCCCACCGCCTTCCCCATCAGCGCCCGACCGATTGGCGACGCGAGCGTGACGTGCCCTTCGTCGAAATTGTCGGAATCGCCGAACACGATGAAGTAGCTCTCCTTCGTGCTGGTATCCTGGCACTCGACCGTCACGCGTGATCCAAGGCCTACCCGGTCAGACGGAATCTGGGCGATGTCGATCTGCGACAGCTTCGACAAGCGCTGGCGAAGCTGGCCGAGTCGGGCCTGGACGAACTGCTGCCGCTCGAGGGCGGCCTTGTACTCGCTGTTTTCACGCAGGTCGCCCAGCTCCACCGCCTTCCGGATCTCGTTCGGCAGCACGACGTTGAGCTCGTGCGTGAGCTTTTCAACCTCGTCGCCGAGCTTCTGCTTCAGTTCTTCAATCATGGGCGCGGAGGGAAAAGGCGAGCGCCCGACCCCGCGAGGCCGGGCGCTTCTTGCACTCAAGGTAGCCTGACTGGCTCAGTGGAAGAAGGGGTCAGACACCGTTACCCCGCGGTATGGCATAAAGGTGTCTGACCTCTTTTCTGACGTGAGATGGACCTCACGTCCTCACGATTTCACCCCGTCACGCCCTCACGACCATCCGCTCACTCCTTCGACCGCACATACTCCCGCCGCAGCGCCGTCATGAGCTTCTCGCGCTTGTCGTAGAGCCGCCGCAGCTTGCGCGGCTTCTTCTTCGCCAAGGCGTACGACGTCAGTAACGGCAGAGCCACCGTTCCATCCATGTAGCACACCACCGCGTCAGGCAGCCGGTCGGGGTCGATCTTCCCCCAGCTCACCGCCTCGGCGGGTGTCGCGCCGGAGAGGCCGCCCGTATCGGGGCGCGCGTCGGTGATCTGCAGGAAGTAATCGTGACCCTTCTCGTCGATGCCCAGCACTGCCTGGATCTGCGGCTCCGTCTGCAACGCGAAGTTCTTCGGGCTGCCGCCGCCGACGATCAGGATACCGCTCCGGCCGCCCGACCGCTTGGCGCCTAACACGATCGACGCCGTCTCGTTCACGTCCAGGTTCGGGTCGATGACGCACTTGTTCCCGTCGAGCGTCAGCGCCGCGATGTTCATGCCGATCGACGAGTCACCCGGCGACGAGGTATAGATGGGGACCCCCGCCTCGTACGCCGCGCCTAACAACGACCTCGTGCCGATCCCCAGCACCCGCTCCCGCTCTCGCACGTACTTCCCGCACAGCCAGTGGAACTCGGCGCTCGACATCGGGCGCTGGAATTCCTTGCCGGTGATGATGTGGCGGAAGAACGCGTCGGTCGACAGCAGGACCTCGTAGTCGAAGAACACGTCGTAGATGCGCACGACCCCTTCCTCGCGCAGCACGATGTCCGAGATCTGCGGGTTGCCGCGGTGCATCGACAGGCCGAGCCCGAAGTGCGTGTCGTGGTAGAGATTCGCACCGGTGGAAATGATCCAGTCGACAAAGCCAGCCTCGATCAGCGGAATGACCGCCGCCATGCCGAGTCCGGCCGGCGTGAGCGCTCCCGTCATCGTCATGCCGACGGTGACATCCTTGTCGAGCATCTTGTCGACGAACAGCTGGCATGCCTCACGAAGCCGCGCCGCGTTGTAAGCGAGGAAGGTCCCCTCGATCAGGTCAACGACGCTTTCGCGGCCATCGATCCGGCGGGGGTCGATGGCCTTGCCGCGCAGGAATCGGCTCGTGTCCTTGCCCTTGTGGCCGGCGCCGGCGAGTTCGCGCTCTTCCGCCTCGCGCTTCTGTTCACCTTTCGGGCCACCGGCGGTCGCTTGCTTCACGTGGCTGCCAACGCGCGACGCCTTCATACCTGTGCTTCTCGTCGATTTCTTCATTTAAGAACGATTCTCACGGTAAGGGCTGCACACGGACGGCACTGGTTGTACAGATAATCACGGGTACTGCTTTGGTGGAAACCCGGGCACACCGGGTACCGCCGCAAGTATTCGCAGCAAGGTGGTGTGTGCCCGGGTTTCCACCAAATGCAGTACCCGCGGCATTCTGATCAGTCCGAGCCATCCGCGTTCTGCCCTTTCCCGTCCGCGGAAATCGTATCTGATTCGAAGGCGGCTATCACGGCCGCCGCTGCCTCCCCTGGATCGTCCGTCAGCAACACGAGGTCCATATCGCCCGGTGAAATCTTCCGCTCGCCTAACGCGCGGGCGTTCAGCCAGCGGACCAGCCCGGCCCAGTAGTGGCGCCCGAACAGGATGACCGGGAACTGGTTGATCTTTCCCGTCTGGATCAGCGTCAGCGCCTCGAAGAGTTCGTCGAGGGTACCGAAGCCACCCGGGAAGATCACGTACGCATTCGAGTACTTCACGAACATGGTCTTCCGGACGAAGAAATACCGGAAGTGCACGACCGTATCGACATATGGATTCGTCCCCTGCTCGAAGGGCAGTTCGATACTGCACCCGATCGAGCGACCGCCGCCGAGTTTGGCGCCCTTGTTGGCCGCCTCCATGATGCCAGGGCCGGCGCCGGTCACGATGTCATAGCCTTCCTTCGCCAGCAGGCGCGCGGTTTCCTGCGCCGCCTGGTACATGGGGTCGTCGGGACCCGTGCGAGCAGAACCGAAGAACGACACGCCCTTGCCAACCGTGGAGAGAATGTCGAACCCTTCGATGAACTCGCCCATGATGCGCAACACGCGCCACGGATCGGTACGGGTGAAGTCATCGGACCGAGCGGGCTGCTGGAGCAGCTTGGCATCTTCGGTGAGGACGATGGCATTGCGGATCGACGTATCAACGGTGCGGTGCGCCCCACTCGTTCGCGGCGTCGTCCCCTGCGAAGGCGGCGTTCGCCCGGCCGCCATGTGCCCTTCTTCAGTCCGCTCGAGCAGACCCTCCAGCGCCTTCTTCTCGGCGACCTCCCGCCTCTTTGGATCGATACGGTACTGCGATGTCTTCGACCGGAGTCTCGGTTCAGACGATGACTCGCCGTTTTTTTTGTCGCGTTTCTTCTTGGGCAATGATCTTCCGGTTAGGAGACGAGGGAACCGATAGAATTTAAACGCGATTTTCACGGGAGAGGCGAACACGGAAGACCCGGGTTTGACGGATCACCACGGGTACTTCATTTGGTGAAAACCCGGGCACACAGCATCCCTGACTGTTGATGCTCCGTTGCACAGGTGCCCGGGTTTTCACCAATGCAGTACCTGCCGGTATCAGTTAACCCACATCATCCGCGTTCTGCCCTACCTGTGAGAATCGTTGTCAATGCCACCAACCGAAACTGCGGTAATCGTCCTTCTGGTGGATGGCCTCAGACCAGACATTCTCGACGACGCCATTCGCCAGAACGAGGTACCGGAGCTGGCGGCGTTACGCGAGCGGGGCGGGAACTACCGGGTCACGACCGTGTTCCCCTCGGTTACCGGTGTCGCCTACATCCCGATGCTGACCGGGCTCCACCCCGCCGTCGCCGGCGTCCCGGGTCTCCGGTGGTACGACCGCTCGCGCCAGCTCCCGGCCCTCATCGGCCACTCGAGGAGCTACGTGGGGCCTCAACTGCGCCGCCTCACCGACGATCTCGCGCCGCGAGTCGAGACGACCTTCGACGCCGTCGGCGGCAACGCGTTAGGCATGGCGGCGATGGTCACGCGCGGACTGCCCGGACCCCGCATGCTGGATCGCGGCTGGTGGCAGACGGCCCGGGTCGTTGCCGCGCACGCGAGGGGGAACGTCGACCAGTGGGCCGCCATTGAAACGGGCAACGCGCATCGGCTCGTCGACCGCATCCGGCGCGAACGGCCGCGATTCGTGTTCGCGGCGTTCACCACGGGCGACAAGGCGGCCCATGCCTTCGGCGCCCATTCACGCGAGGCGCGTGCCTCCCTGCTGCTGGTCGACCAGGTTACCGGCGCCATTCGCCGCGATGCGGAACGCGACGGACGCTGGAAGTCGACGCTGCTCATGGTCGTCAGCGACCATGGTCATTCGCCCGTCGATCGGCATTTCGACCTGGCCACAGCCATGCGTTCCGCAGGGGTGCGCGTCCGTACTCACCCATGGACGACGCCACTCCCTGCCGACGCGGCGGTCATGGTCGGAGGAAACAGCATGGCGCACGTCTACCTCGACCTCACCAACCGCCGGAAACAACCCGGAACCGCGGCACGGTGGCAATCGCGCATCGCCTGGCTGACCGATCATCCAGCCATCGACCTCATTGCGACCTGGCCCACACCGACAACGATCGCCGTCCGGAAAAACCGGGAGAGCGCCACCATCGAGTTCGATTCGCGAGGGATTTCGTACCGATGCTCGAGCGGAAACCCGCTGGGCATCGAGCCGTTCGTACATCTCCCCGACTCGGCGATATACGAACGAAC
>CBIHMX010000162.1:0-6181 GCA_966211115.1 uncultured Gemmatimonadaceae bacterium
CGGGGCCGGACGAGGCCGCCGTGGGCCGGGCTCGCGCACGGGATGCCGTGCTGACCAAGCCTGCCGGTTCCCTCGGCCGGCTCGAGGAGATCGCAATCTGGCTTGCGGCGTGGCAGGGGAGGGTACCGCCGCGGGTCGACCGGCCGGCGCGTCGCCGGCACTTCGATCCGGCGCGCTCCGCTGAGATACTGCCCCGTGAGCGACTTCTTCACCCTGAGGATGTCGGCGACGGTCCCCTCGGCGATCACGTGGCCGCCGTGCTTTCCCGCGCCCGGTCCGAGGTCGATCACATGGTCCGCCGCGCGAATCGTCTCCTCGTCATGCTCGACGACGATCACCGTGTTCCCGAGGTCGCGGAGCTTCTCCAGCGTGCGCAGGAGCCGCTCGTTATCGCGCTGGTGCAGCCCGATCGACGGCTCGTCGAGGATGTAGAGGACACCGACCAGCCGCGACCCGATCTGCGTCGCCAGGCGGATGCGTTGCGCCTCCCCGCCCGACAGCGACTCGGCCGCCCTGCCTAACGTTAGGTAGTCGAGGCCGACGTCGACCAGGAAGCGCAACCGCTCGCGAACTTCCTTGAGGATCGGGCCAGCGATGCCCGCGTCGAGGCCAGGCTTGCCGTTTGCTCGAACCGGCACCGAATCGACAAACGCCTGCGCGTCGCCGATCGAATAATCGCCGACTTCCCCGAGGTTTTTGCCGTTGATCGTGACCGCCAGCGATTCCGGCTTGAGTCGCTTTCCGCCGCACGCCTGGCACGGCTTCACCACCATGTACTCCAGCAGGTCCTGCCGGACCATGTCGGACTCGCTCTCGCTGTACCGGCGTTGCACGGAGACGAGAATTCCTTCCCAGGTCGGGGCATGGGGCGCGGTGCCTGGGGCCCTGGACCTCGGGGACTTCTTGCGAACCTCCGAAGAGACGCCGGTGCCAAACAGCAGGGCGTCCTTGACCTTCTTCGGCAGCTTGCCCCACGGGGTGTTCAGGTCAAAGCCAAGCTGTTTGGCCAGTCCCGGGAGAATCACGCGCTTCAGGTAACCGTCAGGCTCACCCCACGGGAGAATGACGCCCTCGAGGATCGAGATGCTCGGGTCACCGATGATGAGTTCTTCGCTCACCTCGCGCCGGGTACCGAGGCCGCCGCAGGCAGGGCACGCGCCAAAGGGTGAGTTGAACGAGAAGTGTCGCGGCTCCATCTCGGGCAGCGAGATGCCACAGTTCGCGCAGCCGTACCGCTCCGAAAAGAGCTGCGACGTTCCGGTGGAACCTTCATAGCGCTTCACTTCGACCGTGCCATCGGCAAGCCGTAGCGCCGTTTCGAGCGAGTCGGTCAGCCGCCCGCGATCCTCCGCCCTCACGACCAGCCGGTCGACAACGATCGAAACGTCGTGATTGACCTTGCGATTGAGCTTGGGCGGGCTCGCCAGCTCGATCACTTCGCCGTCCACCACCGCGCGGACGAACCCCTGCTTACGGGCGTTTTCGAACAAGTCGCGGAACTCGCCCTTGCGCGACCGCACAAGGGGCGACAGCACCTCGATCCGGGTGCCGGCCGGCCACGACAGGACGATGTCACTGATTTGTCCGGCGCTCTGGCGCTCCACGGGTCGACCGCAATTCGGGCAGTGCGGCGTCCCGGCGCGCGCGTAGAGCAGGCGCAGATAGTCGTGGATCTCGGTGACCGTGCCGACCGTCGACCTGGGGTTGTGCCCGGCGGATTTCTGCTCGAGCGAAATCGCCGGCGACAATCCTTCGATGGTGTCGACGTCGGGCTTCTCCATCAGCCCCAGGAACTGCCGGGCGTAGGCGGAAAGCGACTCGACGTACCGGCGCTGCCCTTCGGCGTAAATGGTGTCGAAGGCGAGGGATGACTTCCCCGACCCCGACAGCCCCGTGACGACCGTGAGACGGTCGCGGGGGATTATGACATCGATGTTCCGGAGGTTGTGCTCCCGCGCACCGCGAATGACCAGGTTCTCGCCAGACATAGACTCGTAAGTTCTTTGGCGGCGAGGGTTGCTTCAAGTCGGCGGATACGGGTCTTCGGGGCAAAGGGGGCTGAAGGGCTGACTGTCGAGGCTGTTTGATCGTCTGATGGAGTTGGGGAGTGGAACAGTTGAAGAGTTGGTGCCCTCACGACCTCACGACCAAATGACTGACGGTATTCACGGAACTGCACCCGAACGATGAGTCGTCGAGGATTGCTGGCGGGATCGGTGCTGGCCGCTTGGGCGCTCGGAATCGGCGTCCTCTTTGCGCGCGAGATGAATCCCTCGGTGGAGGCAAAGCTGGCCGAGGCGGCGCTTCGAATCGTGCCGGTCACGACGTACTTCACCGTGGAACGCGATGGCCGGCATATCGGGTTCGCGTCGGTGGCGATCGATACCGTGCCGCAAGCGCTTCAGGTCACCGAATACGTCGTGACCGACTCGCAGCCTGGCGTACGCCGCACGGATCAACTGACGGTGCGGCTCTCGCGCGGTTTGTCGTTGCGCGATTACGAGTCGACATCTGTCGCCGGCGCGGACACGACGCGCGTTCACGGAACCGTGACCGATTCGAGCCTGCACCTGACCGCCGGCGGAAGCACGACGACGCAGCCTGTGGTCGGACCCCTCTTTGCCGGCATCATCGGCACGACGATCACCATGCTGCTCGATGAGCCGAAGGTCGGATCGACGAACGAGTTGCGAATGGTCGACCCGTCAACGGGTCGCTCGATGACTCGCGCGACCCGTATCGCCGCCGAATCGCTGTTCGTGGTGATCGACAGCGCCGTCGCCGACTCGTCAGGCAGATGGTTCGCCGTGCACAAGGACACGGTGCGCGCGTGGCACATGATTGCAGCGGCACCAGGCGCGCTGGATGCGTGGGTGGATGCGCAGGGACTGCTGGTCCAGGCAACCCTCGACAACGGACTGTTGCTGCGGCGGACCGCGTTCGAGCTCGCTTTCGAGAACTGGCGCCTGGCCAACCCGGATCGCGCCGTATCCGCGCGTGGTGGTGGCACCGTGGTGCCCGGGACCTGGCTCGCCAGTGGAGCGCGACGTCCCGACCGCTACACCGATTCCCTGCAGGTGAAGCTCGGAGGATCGGTGCCGCGCGAATTCTCCGCGCGCTTCGGGCGCGGATTCCGCGCGGGCAACCGGATGACGTACACGAGGACGCCGGAATCGAGATTGCTGGCGAGGTTCACCTTACCGACGTCGGAACGCTGGCGCTCGGTCTTCACGAAGGAGCTCGCTCCCGGGCTGCACATCGAGAGCGATGACCCCGCCATCGCGCGACGGGCCGCCCGCCTCGCGGCCGGTGATAGTGATCCGACCGCGATCGCCCGGCGCATCGTCCGCTGGGTGAATGACTCGATCGCCGCGAGGGCAGGCGCGAAACCGCTGACCGCTCGTCAGGCACTCGACGCGCGAGCGGGAGACGCCCGTGAATTCGCTCTGCTCGCAACGGCGTTGCTCCGCGCCGCGGGCATCCCCGCCCAACCCGTCACGGGCCTGTTGCAGGTCAACGGACGCTTCTACCTGCACGCCTGGACCGACGTCTACCTCGGGCGCTGGGTCCCCGCCGACGCCATGCTCGGCCAGTTCCCGGCGGATGCCTCACACATCGCGTTTCTGACTGGCGCCGCCGATCCCGGACCCGATCTCGCCCGCGTGCTCAGCCGGCTCGAGATCTCCATCTCGAAGATCGTTCCTTCCACTCGATAGCCGACATCCGCCACCATGATCCAGCTCGAAGGCCTCACCAAGAAATACGGGACGTTCACCGCGGTGGACGCGATCGACCTCGAGGTGCCGTCGGGACAACTCTTCGGCTTTCTCGGGCCTAACGGTGCCGGCAAGACCACGACGCTGCGAATGATCGCCGGCATCCTGCGGCCAACATCGGGTCGCATCCGCATTGGCGGCATCGACATCGTTGCCCGGCCCGACGAAGCCAAGTCGTTGCTCGGGTTCATCCCGGACCGGCCGTTCATCTATGAAAAACTCACCGGGATGGAGTACCTGCGTTTCGTCGCCGGCCTGTACGGACAGCAGGGACCGCAGGTCGAGCATCGCGGTCGCGAGCTGCTTGGCCTGTTCGACCTCGAGGACTGGCGCGACGAGCTGGTGGAATCGTACAGCCACGGGATGCGCCAGAAGCTGATCATCTCCGGGGCGTTCGTGCACCGGCCCGACGTCATCGTGGTCGACGAGCCGATGGTGGGCCTCGACCCGAAGGCGGCACGCATCCTCAAGGACCTGTTTCGCGAATACACGCGGCGCGGCCACACCATCATGATGTCGACGCACACGCTGGAGGTCGCGCAGCACATGTGTGACCGGATCGGCATCATCCGGCGCGGCCAGATCGCCGCGTCAGGCACCATGGACGAACTCCAGCGTGAAGCCGAGTCCGGGGCCGACGGGCTGGAGGACATCTTCCTGAAGCTGACGGGCGAGACGGCGGCCCGCGACCTGGTCGAGGTCCTGTCGTGCTGAATGCCGAACGGCTGCACGCCGGCATGGTTCCGACCCCGCGCGCCGTGGCGCCACAGTCTTCGCCCGGTGCATCGCGGGCTTCCCTGCGCACGCTCATCAGTCCCAAATGGATGACCGTTCGCGCGCGGGCGGCGCAGGGGGAACGCGGCCGCGTCGCGCGCTGGGCGGTGTTAGGCGTCGTCGGTGCGTTGTTCTGGGGCGTGGCGTTCGGACTGTTGTACCGCGTGCTTCGCTACTTCGCCGGCGTCGACGAAATCGGTGCCCTGCTCGCGGGCAAGCTGCTTGGCCTGCTGCTCCTGTCGTTCTCGGCGATCCTGCTGTTGTCCAACATCATCGCTGCCTTGTCGAGCTTTTTCCTCGCGAAGGACCTCGAGCTGCTGATGTCATCGCCGGTCGACTGGCTGTCGCTGTACGTGAGCCGGCTGTTCGAGACGCTGCTGCACTCGAGCTGGATGGTGGTGCTGCTGAGCGTGCCCATGCTCGCCGCTTACGGCATGGCCTTCGACGGCGGCTTCCAGTTCGTGCTCGTCGCGATCGCGGGGTTCGTGCCGTTCATGATCATCCCGGCGGCCGCCGGAAGCGCCGTCACGCTATTGCTGGTGAACATTTTTCCGGCACGCCGCACGCGCGACATCCTGTCGGTGATTGGCGTGCTCGCGGCGGCTGGCCTGGTCGTGCTGTTCCGCCTCATTCGACCCGAGCAACTGGCGCGTCCGGAAGGATTCCGTTCTCTGGTCGAGTTCATCTCGGTGCTGCGCGGTGGATCGTCGCCCTTCCTCCCCAGCGACTGGCTGCAGCGGATGCTGATGGGATCGTTGACCGACCGCGGCGATTTCCTTCCTGTCTACCTGCTCTGGTCCACCGCCGCCGGGATGGTCGTCGTCGGCGCCCTGCTCCATTGGCGGCTGTTCCCGATCGGTTTCACCAAGGCCCAGGAAGGGGCGCAGCGATTCGCGCGTGAGGGAACGGGAACCCGCTTTCTCCGGTGGGCGCTGGCGCCGTTAGGCACGCTCCGCCGCGAGCTGGTCCTGAAGGAACTGCGGGTGTTCTTCCGCGATTCCACGCAGTGGTCGCAACTGATCCTGCTGGCGGTGCTGGTGGTGGTGTACGTGGTGAACGTGCGCTACCTGCCGCTGACGGGTGACGGCATGACCTTTTTCATCGTGAACGTCATTCCGTTCATGAACCTGGCCCTGTCCGGCTTCGTGCTCGCGTCCATTGCCGCACGATTCCTCTTCCCCGCGGTGAGCCTGGAAGGGCGCACATGGTGGTTGCTCCGCTCGAGCGCGATGTCGATGCGGGATCTGCTCTGGGCCAAGTTCTGGACCGGCACGCTGCCCCTGCTCCTGCTCGCGGTAGGCATCGTCACGGCGACGAATGTGATGCTGCAGGTGAGCGCGTTCATGTTCGCGGTGTCGGTGGGGACTGTTACGCTGATGACGTTCGCGATCGCCGGGCTGGCCATCGGGTTCGGCACGATGTACCCGCGGTTCGAGTCCGAGAACGCCGCGCAGATCCCCACCTCATTCGGCGGCCTGCTGTTCATGATGACCTCGGTCGGCCTGATCGGGGTCGTGCTGATCCTCGAGGCGCGACCGATTTACGCGTGGTTAGGCGCCCGGCAGGCAGGGCACGCTGTCGCGCCGACCGAACTGGTCGCCGGTCTGGCGGCGGCAGCCACCGTCTGCCTG
>CBIHMX010000163.1:0-6171 GCA_966211115.1 uncultured Gemmatimonadaceae bacterium
CCGCTCCCCATGGCAATCCCGACGTCGGCGCGGGCGAGGGCGGGTGCGTCGTTGATGCCGTCGCCAACCATGACGACCACTTCGCCGCGCTCCTGCAGCTTCCTGATCGCATCGACCTTGCCGGCGGGCAGCACACCCGCAATCACGCGGCCAATGCCCGCCTGTTGCGCGACGGCTTCGGCCGTGGGCGCCACGTCGCCGGTCAACAGCACTGTTTCGATGCCTGACGCGTGCAGGCGGCCGATTGCGGCTTTCGAAGTTGGCCGGATGGCGTCGGCGATCGACAGCGCTCCAGCGAGCGCGCCGTCGACGTTCACGTAGACCACCGTCTCAGCGCGGGCGCGGCGTTCCGCCGCCCAGCCAGCCGACGGCGACGTGTCGATGCCCCAGTCGTGCATCAGCGACTCGTTCCCGATCGCCACCGACCGGCCGCGCACAATGGCCAGGGCTCCCTTCCCGGTCACGGCCTCGAACGACTCCGGCCGCTCGACGCCCAAGCCGCGCGTCTTCGCCGACTCCACGATCGCCGCCGCGAGCGGATGCTCCGATGCGCTCTCGACCGACCCCGCGATTTCCACCAGCGCATCCGGCGTCCACGGTCCACGAGCCTCGACGGCCACGACCGATGGCCGCCCTTCGGTGATGGTGCCGGTCTTGTCGAGCACCACGGTCGTGGCACTCCCCGCCCGCTCGAGTGATTCACCGCCCTTGATCAACACACCCATCTGGGCGCCCCGTCCGGTCGCGACCATGACCGCGGTGGGAACCGCGAGCCCCATGGCGCACGGGCAGGCGATGATCAGCACCGACACGGCGGCGGTGAACGCCTTCAGTAATGGTGCCGAATCGGCCGCGACATACCAGGCGCCGAACGTCACCATGGCGATGACAATGATCGAAGGCACGAAAACCGCGCTCACCCGGTCGGCCAGCCGCTGGATCGGCGCGCGCGACCCCTGCGCGTCGCGCATGAGCCGCACGATCTGCGACAGCACGCTGTCGGCGCCTAACGTGGTGGCTCGATAGGTGAAGCTCCCGGTGCGGTTGATCGTCCCGCCGACCACCCGATCGCCGGCCGACCTGGCCGCCGGGAGGGGCTCGCCGGTCAGCATCGATTCGTCGATCGCGCTCGAACCAGTCAGGATCACGCCATCGACGGGCAACCGTTCGCCGGGCCTGACGACGACCTCGTCACCGGTTCGCACGTCGTCGAGCGGTACGTCAACATCTTGGCCGTCACGATGAACGCGGGCGGTCGACGGCCGGAGATCGATCAGCTTCCGGATGGCGCTCGACGTTCCCGCCTTGGCACGCGCCTCCAGCGCATTCCCGCCCAGGATGAACGCGATAATGATGATCACCGCTTCGTAGTACACATCGGGGGCGACGCCACGCGAGACGAACACGCCCGGCGCCACGGTCGCGAAGGCGGAGAACAGGAAGGCCGCGCCGGTTCCCATCGCGATCAACGTGTTCATGTCGGCCGACCGGTGACGGAGCGCCTTCCACGCGCGAACATAAAACCGCCGCCCGGCCCAGATCATGATCGACGCGGTCAGCACCAGCAGGCCGTACGACAACACCGTGACCGGCACGGCATACAGCACCGGAATCACCGCGCGCAATGCGGGATCCAGCCACTGCATTGTCCAGCGCATCACCGGATCCGCCGATTGCAGGCCGTGATGCGCGTTCGCCGCCATCAGGGGCATCGAACCGATCATCGCCAGCGCGCCCGCCACCAGCGACACGATGACCTTCAGCTTGAGGTCGCGCAGCTCTTCGATCCGCGCTTCGTCCTGTGCTTCCTGCTCCTGCACTGCGCTGCGATCGTCAATCGGCAACTCGGCACCATATCCGGTGCCTCGAATCCGCTCGACGAGTGCGTCGGCAGCAATCACCGAAGGATCGAACCGGACGGTCGCCGTGTTGGTCATCAGGCTGACCGCCGCGTCTTCGACACCCGGGGTGCGCTCCAGCACACGCTGCACTCGCGCCTGGCACGCCGCGCACGTCATTCCCGAAACGGGAATGTTCAGCTTCGCGGATTGCGACCGCTCGGGCAGGACGGCAATGCCGCCGGTTTCCTCGTCAGGCACCTTACGCGGCCTCGTTCGCCTCGTACCCGGCGTCGGCAATCGCGTCAACGAGGTCGCCGACGGTGGTCTTGCTTTCGTCGTACGTGACCGCGGCCGATCCGATGCCGACGGCCTCGACTTTCACGCCAGGTACCTTGCCAAGCGCCTCACGCACGGCGCTTACGCAGTGTCCGCAGCTCATGCCTGACACTTCGAGCTTGAGTTCTTTCATGGGGGCTCTCCCGTGACGGCGTCCATCGCCATCGCCTTCGGAAGCTATATACCCCCTCCCCCTATCTCAAGCTGGTAAAATCGGGGTCTGACCCCATTTTCACGTTTTCAGTCGCCCGAGAAACCGGCGCTGGCGAGGGCGGCCATCACCTGGGCGCGAGCTTCTGGAGGCATCACGTGCCGCGCGCGAACCTTGTTCAGGGCGGCCAGGAACTTCTCGCTGAACTCGGCGTGCGGGAGGCAGGACGAACATTCATCGAGATGCCGGCGGACCTCCGCCATGCGCTGGTCATCCAGCTCCTCGTCCAGATAGTCCCAGAGCTTCCGGATGGCCATGCCGCAATCGATCGTATGAACCTCGTCAGGCATCACGACCTCCGGCGGTTGCGGGTCGGAATCCGGCGTCGACGGCGTACGCGCGCAACTGTTGCTGCAGTTGCCGGCGGGCGCGGAACAGGCGAGACCGCACGGTGCCGATTGGTACACCCAGTATTTCAGCCGCCGCTTCGTACGACTGGTCTTCGACGTCGACCAGTTGGACGGTGGAGCGGAACGGCTCGTCGAGCGTGGCGAGGGCACGGTCGAGCGCCGGGCTCAGGTCGACCGACATGATCATCCGCTCGCTGCCGTCGTCGACCATGGCCTTGTGCTCTCGCATGGCAGCCGCCGATTCAGACTCGGC
Organism: uncultured Gemmatimonadaceae bacterium; assembly: GCA_966211115.1. Lineage (GTDB taxonomy): Bacteria > Gemmatimonadota > Gemmatimonadetes > Gemmatimonadales > Gemmatimonadaceae > JABWBJ01. The sequence goes on from CBIHMX010000163.1 coordinate 2,992, forward strand.
ATCAGTCACCTCGACCTCGTGCCGCGTCTGCTGACGCGAGCGGAGAAAGGCATTCCTGCAGATCGTGAAGAGCCAACGGCGGCAATCGCTGCCCTGGTCGAACGTGTGCCACGACTTGTAGGCGCGCAGGTACGTCTCCTGAACGATGTCCTGCGCGTCCGACGGGTCGCGGGTAAGCGAAAACGCGAAACGGTAGACGTCATCCATCCACGGGATGGCCAGTCGCGCGAAACTCTCGTCCTTTTTCGAGCCTGCGTCTCGCTCGTTCATCCCCGGAGAACTATCCTCGAAGCTGGTGTGGGGTTCCATGTCCAGTATGATAGTAGCACATGAATCCAGCCGACCTCCGACGGGAATACGCCCTCGCTTCGCTCGACGCAAGCGACGTGGATCAGGATCCCCTGGCCCAATTCGCCAGGTGGTTCGAGGAAGCGCGCAACGCGGAGCTTCGAGAGCCGAACGCCATGACGCTGGCGACCGCAACGGCGGACGGACGTCCCTCGGCGCGGATGGTCCTGCTCAAGTCCTTCGACCAGCGTGGCTTTGGCTTCTTCACGGACTTCCGCAGCCGAAAAGCAGCCGAGCTCCAGGAGAATCCGCAGGCGGCGCTGGGTTTCTCGTGGCTCGAGCTCGAGCGCCAGGTCCGCATCGAGGGCATCGTCTCGCACATGGACCGGGCCGAGGCGGAGGCCTACTTCCGGACCCGCCCGTTAGGCTCGAGGCATGGGGCCTGGGCGTCGATCCAGAGCAGCGTGATCTCCGGTCGCGACTGGCTGGAGTGGGCGGTACGTGATGCGGAGACGAAGTTTCCCGGCGACGACGTCCCGTTACCGCCTCACTGGGGCGGATTCATCCTCGCGCCGGATACGTACGAGTTCTGGCAGGGACGTCCGAACCGGCTGCATGACCGGATTCGATACCGGCTCGCCAAGGGCGCCTGGTCGATCGAACGTCTGTCGCCCTGATGGCCTGGCTCTCTAGAACTTCTCCGCTGCCGTGGCTTCCTCGAGTAACTTGGCGTACGACGCATAACGAGACTCGCCGATTGTTCCGGCGGCGAGTGCCCCTCGAACGGCGCAATCCGGTTCTGCGAGGTGGCCGCAATCGGCGAACCGACACTCGTCCTTCAGGGCGCTGAACTCGGGGAAGCATTCGTCCAGGCCGCGCGACGGCACGCCCCAGAGCCCGATCTCGCGCAACCCGGGCGTATCCACGACGAATCCGCCGTCCGGCAACGGGTGCAGGAAGGCACCCACCGTCGTGTGCCGGCCCTTGTTCACGGATGCGCTGATCTCGCCGACCCGGAGACCAAGGCCGGGATAGAGGGCGTTGAGCAGCGAAGACTTCCCCACACCGGACGGACCAGTCACGGCCGAGGTGCGGCCGCGCAACGTCTCGCGCAGTTCGTCGAGTCCGCGCTGTGTCAAGCAACTCGTCAGGTGGAGGGGGTAGCCGATTCGCGCGTACCTGCCGAACAGCTCGCGGGCCTCATCTTCATCGGCCAGGTCGAGCTTGTTCACAACGACGTGGCTCGCGAGTGCATTGGCTTCCGCGACGACGAGGAATCGGTCGAGCATCGCGACGTGCGGTTCGGGCTTCCGGAGCGCAAAGACGATCACCACCTGGTCGACATTCGCCGCGATGACGCGCTCACCACGGCTGCGTCCGGGATCGCGCCGCGAAAGCTGCGATCGCCTGTCGAGCACCTCGGTGATCGCCCAGCCGGATCCGTCGTCCTGTTCCAGCAGCACTTCATCGCCAACGGCCAGCTTGAGGTTGCTCATATGCTTCACCCGGCCCCTCAGTGCCGCGACGACCGGCGCTCCACCTTCGCGGTGGACATGCCAGGCGCCACCGGTACCGTGCAGGACGACGCCGCGGGTCACTCGGTGTCGTCCTTCATGACGTCCCACCACTTGCGCGGCGCGGCGGGCGCGTTCTTCCGGATCACGTCATCGAGCACCGCCTTGACTTCGTCGATTGCCATCGCGCCTAACGCTGACGACGCTTCGGCTGGAGAGGCGCCCCAGGCGAGGAACGGCGTCTCGAGATGTCCTTCGACGCCCTGCATCCCGATGCGCCGCCAGCGGACGAACAGGAAGTACGCACCGAAGGGATGATCGGCGTCGCCGGTCCGGTCGGTCTCGATCGCCACACTGTACGACAGCCCATCGCTGCCCTCGAACGCCGCCGGCCGGGCATGCACCGCCATGTATCCGCCGATGGTTCGTTCGTCCCCTTTCGAGGGATCAGGAGGCAGGAAGCGACCCATGTGCAGCGTACCGTCGCGGATCAGGGACTGTTGGCGCGTGCGAGTGGCGTCATCGCCACCGGCGGCTGGGTGGCGAGCCGGACGATCGGTGCGGTGCCGGCACTGCCTGACGAGCGACCACCAACGTCCCAGGCGACGATGCCGTCATCGCTTTCCGGCTCGAGGAGGTACATCGCCAGCACACCGAGCGGCTGCGCGGTGCGGACGACGACCGTGCCGGACGCCAGCGTGACCGGCCGGCCGGGCTCCCATCGCCCGACGAGCCGTACCAGCCGACGCCCCTCGAACGCCTGCGACGCAACAACGGTGGAATCCACCACGAACTGCGGGCCGGCGTCGCCGCGCCATTCCGCGTTCAATCGCATCAGCTGGAAGCCATGCAACCGCGCCAGGTTGATCGCGGCGGTGTCACTCGGCGCGATCGCATACCCCCACGGCGCCGGACGCGTCACCGTGGGCGTAAAGCGATCGAAGATTTTCATGTTCACCGTTTTGAACCGGCCCGTGCGCTTGGCGCCGAGCGGCATGCCAGCTTCGTAGCGCGTCGAATCACCCAGGCGCTCGACTTCCTCGTACACCACGGGTTGGTCGACCGGCGCCGCGCTCATGATGGCCCGCACGGGGACCGCATCGAGCGACGCGGTTCCCTTGGTCAACGCCTCGTCCGACTGTCGTGCCAACGCAAGAATCGATGCCCGTCGTTCCGCGACCAGTGACAGGAGTTCACGGACGAACGCGTAGGTAGAGCTGACGCGCTTCTCGAACGGGTCGTGCGAGTACGTCTCGCTCAGCACCGCGACCCGGCCACGCAACGGATAGTAATTGACCCCGAAGCGGGGCGTGTGCTCATACGTCCGCCACTCGGTTGGCGGGGTCGCCGGCGTGATGCCCGTGGGCGGCGGACCGCC
>CBIHMX010000164.1:0-6111 GCA_966211115.1 uncultured Gemmatimonadaceae bacterium
TCTCGTATCGATTCGCGGGCCCGACCTATGTCCTCCTCGGCGCGCTGGCCGCGATCACCTTCACCGCCTGGGCCACCGCCTGGCGTCTCGCCCTCACGTTGTGCCTGACGAGTTCTGTCCTGGCACTCGGCGCCGAAGTCCTCGGGACATCGGTGGGCCTTCCCTTCGGCGATTACGCGTATTCGGAGATGCTCGGTTATCGCGTCTTCGGCCTGGTCCCGTTCCCGATTCCGATCTCCTGGTTCTACATGCTGCTCGGCTCGATCGTGATCGTGGCACGACTGGCGCGGGCGCGGGATGATGGCGGAACGAAATGGCGATGGGCGCTGGGCGCGGGCCTGTTGATGGTCGCCTGGGACATCTCGATGGACCCCGCGATGGTAGGGACAGGGCACTGGGCGTGGGGGAATGGTGAGATGTTCCGCGAGTGGCCGGGCTGGCTGAATGTCTTCTTCACACGCGATGTCTTCTATGGAATGCCCTTGAGCAACTGGCTGGGATGGCTGGTCACGGCGACCGTCATCGCCCGCGTCATGCTCGCGATGATTCCACCGACGCGCGTCCAGGCGGACATGACCGATTCCGCCCTGCCAATCGTCCTCTACCTCGCGAACGGCATCATGCCGGTGGCACTGTGCCTGCGCGATGGGTTCTGGTGGGCAGCGGCGTCAGGCAGTGCGGCAATGCTGGTGCCGGCCTTGATCGCCTGGCGCGGCCGTCGCCTGGCCGCCGCTGGCAACATGACCGCGCCGACCGCGGCGTGAAGATTGCCGTCATCGGCGCCGGATTTGGTGGACTGGCTGCCGCGATCCGGCTTCGGGCCGATGGACATGAGGTCACGATTCTCGAGAAGCGTCACCAGACCGGGGGCCGCGCCGGCGTGCGGCGGCAGGATGGCTTCACCTTCGACATGGGACCAACGATCATCACGGCCCCGCAATTGATCGAAGAGCTGTTTGCATTGGCCGGTCGCAGGCTGGAAGAGTTCGCGACGCTTGTTCCCCTGGACCCTTTCTACCGCGTCCGGTTCGATGATGGATCGAGTATCGACTGGGGGGCAGATGAGTCACGGCGGGAATCGGAAATCGCGCGACTGAGTCCGGTCGACGTGGACGGTTACCGCCGGGTTGCCGCTCGGTCGCGCCAGATCTTCGACGAAGCGTTTCCGCTGATCGACCAGCCATTCGACTCGTTAGGTCCGCTGGTGCGCGCCCTGCCGCCGCTCCTGCGCACCCGGTCCTGGCAATCGGTCGCCAGGATGGTCGAAAGCGAGGTCGTCGACGACAGGATCTTCCAGCTTCTCAGTTTTCACCCGCTGCTCATCGGGGGAAATCCATTCGACAGTCCGGCGATCTACGGCCTCATTCTCGAGCTCGAGCGGCGGTGGGGGGTTTGGTACGCGAAAGGCGGGACGGTTGCGGTGATCGATGCCCTCGTCACGCTTTTCACGCAGATGGGTGGGACGTTATGCACCGGCACCGAGGTCTCCGCGATCGAGGTCCGGAACGGGCGTGCGACGGCGGTTCAATCCGCGTCGGGCAACCGTATGCCGGTTGATGCCGTCGTCAGTAACGGTGACGTGGTGCGGACGTACCGCGACCTGGTGCCGGCCGGCATTCGCCGGAAGAATTCCGACCGCAAGTTGTCACGCTACCGACACGGCATGTCGCTGTTCGTGTTCTACTTCGGCACGAACCGCCGATACGATGACATTGACCATCACGAGATACTCCTTGGACCGAGGTATCGCGCGCTGCTCGATGACGTGTTCCAGCGTGGACACCTCGCCGATGATTTTTCGCTCTACCTGCACCGGCCGACCGCGACCGACCCTTCGCTCGCTCCACCGGGGTGTGATGCGTGGTATGTATTGTCGCCCGTTCCGAACCTTGCCTCAGGGATCGACTGGGCGTCTGTAGCGCCGTCGTATCGCGACCGGATCGTCAGGCACCTCGAGTCCAGGCTGCTCCCCGGCCTTTCGCGGCACATCGTGACCGAGTCTCACATCGATCCGCGATATTTCCGCGACGAATTGAACAGCGAACTCGGGAACGCGTTTTCCGTGCAGCCCCTCTTGCGGCAGTCAGCTTGGTTCCGGCCTCACGCGCAAAGCGAAGACATTCCCAATCTCTATTTCGTTGGTGCGGGGACGCATCCCGGCGCCGGGATCCCGGGCGTTCTCAGTTCGGCAAAGATCGTTGCAACGCTCGTTCGGGAAGGAGCAGACCAGTAGTGGTTATCGGTCACTGGATCTCGTAGAGGTACCAGTACGGCCCGGTACTCATACCGATACAACCACTTCACGCTTTTCGAGGTCAGAACCGAAAGGCAAAACCGAGCCAGGGCGCGCTGATGTCCGCCGAGCCTAACAACGACACCCAGGCGAGGTCGACGCTCAGGGTTTCGCCGAGGAAACGAACGCCGTAGGAGATGACGCCCTCGGTCTCGCCGCCAATGGGAATGAACCAGTTCTCCGAGATCAGCGAGATACGCCGGCTGATCCGCCCCTGTCCGCCAAGCATGAAGCCGGGCTTGTCGGTCGGGTCCTGATCGGCATAACCCCACGCTACGCCGAGGGACACGTTGGACTCGCGGTTTCCCGTGGTGCCGACCAGGTAAACCAGCCCGGCCGACGTGACATCATCGTTGACGTCGCTGTTGAAGGGGAAAAACCCCATCAACGCACCTAACGCCACGTTCGTCCGTTCGCCACGCAGGAGGGTGTACTTCGGCAACAGGTAAAACAGGTTGTCGGCCAGGCTGATACCGGGGATGGTGGTGGCGCCGCCGCCAAGCGTGAACCGGTCAGTCAGGCCAACGGCGAAGGTGTGCATGAAGAGCCATGCGTTCGAGTAGTACCCGGTTCCCTTTTCGAGCGGGAATGCGGTCGACGAAAACAGCAGTCGCGTCGAGTGTGGGTTCTCGAACCAGTACTCGCCGTTGCGCAGGCTCGACGCCGGAACCTCCCGGACTTCGGCGATACCGGCCCGCGCCAGGATGAACTCCCCCTGCGCCAGGCGCATGCGGACCGAGTCCACCGTCACGGCAGCAACCAGCCCAACGAGCGTCGACCCATCGCGCAGCTTCACGATGTGGCGAACGGTCGAGTCGCCCGCAGACACGGAATCGATGGCGACGCGTTGCGCCCGCAACGGGGACACTATCCCCGCCACGAGGGCCAACACCACCAGGATGCGATGCATGAACGCTTCCCCTCCCGTTACCTTTCAGGGCACTGAACGCGTACCCGGGAAAGACCCCTTTGATGAACCTCCAGGTCACAGAAAAGAAATCGGACGGCGTGGAGCGCCTCCTGCAGGTTGAAGTTCCGGCCGACATGGTGAAACAGGCCGAAGACAAGGCCGCGCGTCGTTACGCATCGTCGGCGCGACTTCCCGGCTTCAGGCCAGGCAAGGCTCCCCCGGCGATGATCCGCCAGCGCTTCGGCGACGCCATCCGGCAGGAGGCCGTCGAGTCGCTCATCCAGGAAGCGTACAAGCAGGTGGTCGGCGAGACAGACGTGAAGCTCGCCGCACAACCTCACGTGCACGACGTGAAGTTCAGCGAAGGGCAGGCCCTGAGCTTCGAACTCCACCTGGAAGTGCAACCGAAGGTCGAGTTGCCGCGCACGCAGGGCTTCCGCGTTACCCGCACCGCTCGCCCGATCACTGACGAGCTGGTTCAGGAGCAGATCGATTCGATGCGCGAGCAGCGCGCCACGTGGACACCGATCGACGAAAAGCCGGTCGAGCAGGACATGGTGACCGTGATGCTCGCGACCGCCGAGGAAGACGGCACCATTCCCGAGGGCAAGGAATACCGGCTGGTCCTCGGCGGCGGACAGGCAATTGCCGGCATCGAAGAACTGATCATGACGCTCACGCCAGGAGAAACGGCCGAGCGGCCGGTGAAATGGCCGGATGATTTTCCCGACGAGTCGCAGCGGTCGAAGACCAAGACCGTTCGCGTCACGCTCGCCGACGCGAAGCGAAAAGCGATACCCGAACTCGACGACGCCTTCGCGCGCGAGATCGGCGAGTTCGATTCGGTCGACGCGTTACGGAACGCGGTGCGCGAGGACCTGACGAATGACGCGACTCGTGAGGCAGACGCCGAGGTACGGCAGAAACTGGTCGACGAAATCATCGGAGCGAATCCCTTCGATGTTCCGCCAAGCTGGGTAAACCAGATGGTGGGCGCCTACATCGAGGCGTACCAGGTGCCGGAGGCGGAACGCGAACCCTTCGTGCAGCGGTTCCGCCCGATGGCCGAACGCCAGGTCCGGCGTGACCTCGTCGTCGAGACGCTTGCCGAACGGGAAAAGCTCACCTCGTCCGAAAGCGAGCTGGATGACCGCATCACCGAACTCGCCGCGCGTCGCGGCACTGACGCGGGCCAGCTCTATGCCTCACTACAAAAGGCAGGACGCCTGAAAGAAATCGAACGGGGCATCACCGAGGAGAAAGTCTTCAAGTGGTTGTTTGAGCAGAATACAGTGGAGTGAGTTGAGCGAGTTGATTAGTTGGTGAGTGACAGCATTGGTTCGCCAATCCTTTTCCAGTCAGGACTGCATCATGCCTTCGATTTATCCGCCTTATGTGATCGAGCGCTCCAGCCGTGGCGAACGCTCGTACGACATCTTCAGCCGATTGCTGATGGACCGTATCGTGTTCCTCGGCACGCCCATCAACGACGACGTCGCGAACATCATCATTGCGCAGCTCCTGTTCCTCGACGCCGACAATCCTGAGCGCGACATCCACCTGTACATCAATTCGCCGGGCGGTTCGGTGTCGGCCGGACTGGCCATTTACGACACGATGCAGTTCCTGAAGTCGCCGGTGAACACGATCTGCATGGGCCTGGCCGCCAGCATGGGCGCTTTCCTTCTCGCCTCGGGCCACACCGGAAAGCGCGCCGCCCTGCCACACTCGCGGATCATGATTCACCAGCCGTCCGGCGGGTATCAGGGGACGGCCGCCGACATCGAGATCCAGGCGAAGGAAATCCTGTACCTGCGATCGAAGATGAACGAGCTCATGGGCCGCCATACCGGACGTCCACTGGAGCAGGTCGAGCGCGACGTGGATCGCGATCGATTCATGTCCGCCGAAGAGGCCAAGGAGTACGGGATCATCGACAACATCGTGGCGAACCGCGCCGAGGTGGAGTCGGGACCTCGTACACCCGCGATGGCGGGCTAAGATCACAAATCGTAACCATTTGGCTCGGGAGGGGTGTCAAAATTGGCACCCCTCTTGCGATTGCTTGGGGGTGGCCCCGGGCGTCATTTTGGGGGTATGGATCGGTGAACGGTGATCGGTGACTGCAGGGGCGTTTCCCGGGTCTGAATCACCAGTGATGCTTTCCCAGTCATTCAGTCGATGAGTCACGACAAACACCTGCGCTGTTCATTCTGCGGAAAATCCAAGGACTCGGTGAGGAAGTTCATCTCCGGGCCCTCGGTTTACATCTGTAATGAGTGCATCGCGCTGTGTAACGAGATCCTGGCGGAGGACGAGGAAAAGGAGGTCGCCGAGGCGATCACCCAGGTCCCCACGCCGACGGAGATCAAGGACATTCTGGACCAGTACGTGATCGGCCAGGAGCATGCCAAAAAGGCCCTGGCCGTTGCCGTTTATAACCACTACAAGCGCATCAATTCCGGCTCGGCCCGCGACAACGAGGTGGAGCTCGACAAGAGCAACATCCTCCTGCTTGGCCCGACGGGCGTCGGCAAGACGCTCCTGGCCCAGACGCTGGCCCGGATCCTCGACGTTCCGTTCACGATTGCCGACGCCACCACGCTCACCGAAGCCGGATACGTCGGCGAGGACGTGGAGAACATCCTCGTCAGGCTGCTCCAGGCGGGTGACTTCAACGTCGCCGAGTGCGAGCGCGGCATCGTCTACATCGACGAGCTCGACAAGATCGCCCGCAAGTCGGAGAACCCGAGCATAACGAGAGACGTCTCCGGCGAAGGGGTACAGCAGGCCCTGCTCAAGATCCTCGAGGGCACCATCGCCTCGGTGCCGCCACAGGGCGGCCGGAAGCATCCGCAGCAGGAGTACATCCAGATCAACACGAAGGACATCCTGTTCATCTGCGGCG
>CBIHMX010000165.1:0-6095 GCA_966211115.1 uncultured Gemmatimonadaceae bacterium
TTATCTCGATCGCGTGCGCATCGCAGGGAGGGCCCCCCCTTTGGTCGATGATTTCGTGAATGAACTCGTCATGCCTCAACAAGTTGCCGGCATCGAGATCTATCCGCGCGCGATCGGGGCACCTCCCCAGTATCAGTCGTCAGCCAATACGTGTGGCGTAGTGCTCATCTGGTCCAAATAGTTTGACGATGCGACGCTCCCTGACCCTGCTTCTCATTTCGGCGACGACGGCCGCATCGCAGCAGCCCGTGCCCGCTGAGGCAGGAGCACGCGTTTCCGTGACTGGCACTGTGTTCGACAGTGTCGCCAACCGGCCCCTCGTGGGCGCGACGATCCAGTTCACTGGCGCAAGCGGCACAGTCGCGGGGCGGTCGACGTCTGCCGTCACCGACACCGCCGGACGATTCGTCATTCGCGAACTCCAGCGTGGCCACTACGTCGCCGGTTTCTTCCACGACGCGCTCGATACGCTCGGCCTGGTCGGTGCACCGACCGCCTTCGACCTTGGCGACTCGACGCAGGTCCTGAATTTCGCGACGCCCTCACCGCGGACCATCATCCAGACGATCTGCGGGCCGAACTCCGTGTCCGACTCCCTTGGCCTCCTGATCGGCCACGTGTTCGAGACGGGATCGTCGACACCACTCAGCGCATCAACGGTTACCGTCGAGTGGGGGGAGACCATCATCGAGCGAGGAAGCGTCCGGTCGCGCAACATGGCGGCCGATGCCACGACCCAGGCGCCCGGGTGGTTTGCCATGTGCGACGTACCGGGCGACGTCGAGCTGACCGTGAGTGCGTCGTCAGGCGCGGACTCGAGTGGCTTCATCGCGGTCGAGGTCCCACGCACGGGACTTCGGCATGTGACGTTCCACGTCGGCGGGGCGCGGCGTGTGCCGAGTGCGGCGATCGACACGATCACGCCGCTCGACACGACGGTTCGCGTCCTCAAGCCGGAAATGGTGTGGCGCGGCGGTGCCAGGCTCACCGGTATCGTGCGCGACGAACGCGGGAATGGCGTCGACGGGGCGCGTGTCCTCGTTCGTGGCACCAACCTCTCCAGCAACTCCAGCGATCGCGGCTACTATGCGCTCGACAGCCTGCCCGGGGGCACCCATACGCTGGAGGTGCGTGCGTTAGGCTACCTGCCGGCCACGCAGGTCGTGCACCTCGCCGAGGACCAGCCGGCGCAGGCGGAGGTGTTCATCGGCGACCGGCTGGTGACGCTGGAGACGGTCAAGGTGCAGGCCACGCTCGTGTTCTCGCGCAACCTGGCCAAGTTCCAGACGAATCGCGAGCGCAATCTTGGTGGCACGTTCATCGGCCCGCGTGAGATCGAACGGTACCGCGGCATGCGGTTCTCCAACCTGGTCCAGTCCATCCCTGGCGTCCGCCTCAATTACCGTGACGGCTTTTCGATCCTGATGGATTTCACCGGCACCGACGATGGGCGGAGCATGGGCTTGTGCGTACCGACGATCTACCTCGACGGCCAGCGAAGCCAGTACACGGCGGGCGAAATCGAGGGATTGTATCGGGCGGAGGAAATCGCCGGCGTCGAGGTGTACGTGCGCGAAGGCCAGCGGCCGATCGAGTTCCAGGACATTAATTCACGCTGCGGCGCGATCGCGATCTGGACGCGACCCGAGCTGCGCCGGGCGCGGCCACCCGAGTCTCGTTAGGGCTATCGTTCGCGCCGGGGGGTTCGGCGCGGCGCGTAGTCCTGTTCCCGGAGGAAACGCGTCGCCTGATTGAGGAGCGAGTCCACGCCCGAGAGCAGCTTGTCTCGAGGCGCATGTCGCGCCACCGAACGTGTCGCGAAGGCCGAGTGCGCGGTCAGGTCGCGGGTAGTCAGCTGCACGAGAACCGACGAATCCTGGAGCACCGACGCACTGATCGACACGAACAGGTCGACGTCCAGCGCGTTGGCAATCGCACTCACCGTTCGTGTCTGCCGCAGCGCGGCCCGGACGCTGTCGGAGGGGATGAGCAGGTAACGGCCGTCGCGCGCCAGGACCGTCCGCAGGCTGTCGACCAGCGAGTCGACCTGCGGCGCCGCGACCTGTGCGCGAGAGCTGAGCATGGGGAACGAGACGAACAGTCGGCGCGGTGTTCCCAGCGATGCGGCTCGCTCGGCAAAGGCCTCTCGGCTGAGCTGGGTGAACCGCGGCGGTTCTCCCGGCTGGGGTGCGTTCCGGAACGCGCGGTCGACATCCGGACCGCGCATCTCCATGCGTTGCGCGTCTCGCGTTATGCGACGCACCATGGAGTCGAGGCGGGCGTCGCCCGTGACGAACGTGTAGCCCGGCGACGCGGGCCCCCGGGCGCGGGTCACGGAGTCCAGCACTGCCTTCTGGATTTCAGCGCGGAGTGAGTCCGCAAAGCGGGACATCATCTGGTTGATATCCTGGTTGCCCGGGGTGGCGGCCGACGCGGGCGCCGCCACTTCGGTGCGAACCGATTCGGCTTTGGCCGTGACCACCGGCTCCTGCTCATCGATCTTCTTCTGGATGGCGCGGGCGATGGCGAGCGAATCTTCCCGCGTCAACGTTGCGGCCGTTCCGGTTGGCGACACAACGACGGTGGAATCGGGCACGATGGAAATCCCCATGCCGGGCGTGGCCTCATCTCGCGGCCACATGGCGAACGCGGCGACCGCCGCCGCGGCCACCGCGCCGCCAATCACCCACATGCGGACCGGGGTGAATGCGCGCTGCGGCGCCATGGCGCCTGACGAGACCTCGAGACTGTCCAGCAGCGATACCACCTCGGTGGCGGTCTGCGGACGATCGGCCGGGTTTTTCGCCAGGCAGCGGGTGAGCAGGCTCGCCAGCGCAGCCGGTGCATCGGGGCGTCGTTTGGAAATCGGCTCCGGGGCTCGCGTGAGCTGCGCCGCCATCGTCTCCTGCGGGGACGACGCCTTGAACGGCGCCTCACCGGCCAGCAATTCATAGCCGAGCAGGCCAACCGCGTAGATGTCGACGCGATGGTCGGCGGCGGGATCGCCCGCCAGTTGTTCGGGCGCCATGTAGGCCGGCGTCCCGATGGCCATGCCGCTGGTCGTCATGCCAACAGCCGGCAGCGCGGCCGAGATGGCCTTGGCGACGCCGAAGTCGGTGACGACCGCGTGACTTCCGCTGCGGAGCACGTTGCCCGGCTTGATGTCGCGATGGATTACGCCGCGCGAGTGCGCGTAGGCCAGCGCATCCGCCACGTCGTGCAGGATCCGCACGACATCGCGCGCCGAAAACTTCACGTTTTCGTGGAGCGCATGGCGCAGCGACTCTCCTTCGATGTACGGCATCGTGAAGTACAGCAGGTCGCCGGTGGAACCGGCGGCGTGCAACGGCACGATGTGCGGATGCTGGAGCTGCGCGGCGAGCTGGATCTCGCGCCGGAACCGCTCGCGGTTCACGCCCGCCGAGAGGTCAGGGGGCAGGACTTTGACGACGACCTGCCGGTTCAGCGACTTCTCGGTCGCCACGAACACACGGCTCATGCCGCTGCCGGTCAGCTCGCGTTCCAGGACGTACGCGTCGCCAAGGGCGGCGCGTAGCTCGGATTCGAAACTGTCTGGCTCAGTCATGCGCGAGGAGGAGAGTCGACTGATACTACGTATGTGCCGGAGAAGGTGACAGGCGGCGATCCTGTCTGGTTGACATCATGAGCGGGTGTCGCAGCGCCCGTTGTCGTGACGAATCGCGACGTGCGTTGGTTAAGGCGAAGAACTCCGTTACCCGCGACGGTGACTGGCCAGGTAGGACGGCATGGCGATACCCTGGGTGAGTCGCGGATCCGGAATTGGCGTGCCGGGGTCCAGGCTCAGAGGCACGACCCCGGCCCAGACCGGCAGCGCATAGTCCTCATCGTCATCGGCAGGCGGCCCCGTGCGGATCTTCGCCGATGCGATATCGATCGGTACCGAGATGACGGTCGTCGCCTTGAGTTCCTTTTTGGTCGGCAAGCGCGCATCTGCCCACCGGCCGCGCACGATGTGCTCGGTGAACGCTTCGAGGGCGTCGAGCTTTTCCGCGTCAGATTCGACCAGAGTGCCGGCGCCATGGATGACCACCGATCGATAGTTCATCGAGTGATGAAACACCGATCGCGCGAGCACGATGCCGTCGATGAGAGTGATGGCGATCGATAACTCATTACCGGCAGCGGCATGCTGCAGCAATCGGCTCGTGGTCGCACCATGCAGCAGCAGCGAATCGCCGCGGCGCGCGTGCAGCGTCGGGATCACGGTGGGAACGCCATCCACGGCAAAGGCAACGTGACAGACGAGCGCTTCGTCGATGATCGCATTCACGACATCGCGATCGTAGTGGCCACGCTTTGGCAACCGCCGCACACGATTGCGCGCGGTGACTGGAATTTTCGGCATGTTGTCGGGCGTCAGGCCGGGAGGCGATACACGAGCAGGTGATAGGTCTTGTACCGCTCGAACGTTTCCCGGCTACGGTGTCCCGAAAAATACTTGTACTGCAGCTTCCGGAGACGCTTCCGGAACAGCCACATCGCGAATCGCGTGCTCCAGGGATGATTCGCGCTGAAGTAGCGATGGATGGTCAGGCCGGCGGGACGCGCGCGGTTCATGAGCCACTCGTTGAGCAGTTGGAGGTTCGGGCTCACCCGCGTCGTGATGTCCTCATCCTTCAGCAGTTGAAACGGGAAGCGCGACATCGTTTCCAGGTAATCCTTGTGCGGATGGCCTCCGCCAAAGCTCTTGTCGCCGGGCCCACCGTCGCCGTGCGCCGCGGTCTTGAAAAAATCGCAGATGACGAGCGTGCCACCGGGCTTCAGCAGTTGCTGCACGAGGGGCAGCGAATCCGCCGGCTTGATGTACTGGAAGCTTTCACTGAAGAGCACCACGTCGTACTTGCCACGGGCGTCGCCGACCGGGAAGTCCTCGAACTTGCACTCGTGGATCACGGGCTGATAACCCTGACATTCGCCGATCCGCTTCCTGACGAGTGCTCCGAGATCACGCGCGGGAATCACGCCATCGGCGAAGTAGCCACGCCTCAGCATCTGGCTGATCAAGTGACCGGTGCCACATCCCACGTCGAGCACCCGGACCTGGCCGGCTGGTGCCGGAAGCTCGGCGAGCAGCATGTCGCTGTACCGCTGTTGGGCGACGCCGAGGTTCCCGAACTTCAGCTCGAGATCAGGATCCCACAGTCCATAATGAAGATCCTCGACGTTCCCGAGTTGTTGCGCAAGGACGAGACCGAGTTCGCGACTGTGCATGGGCGTGAATCGTGAGGTCGTGAGATCGTGAGATCGTGACTCGTGACTCGTGACTCGACACTGCGGCGGCGGTCTGCGCTCGTTACGCGGGAAGATGCACCAAAATGCGGATCGCGTTAGTACTAGCGACGGGCCTGACGGTCGATTTCGTCCTGTCGGCGCAGGGCTTCGTTCCAGTCGATGGCGGGCGCCACTTCCTGATCCGCGAGGGCAAGGCTTTCCAGAGCGCGCTGGATTACCGGAGCGCCGAGTTCCGGTGGGAGTGACTGGCCGAATTCGAGCTCCGCGCGTCGACACAGGCGTTCCTCCCGCGCGCGGTCGCGGGCATACCGGCTGACCCCCATGCGATCGACGCGGGCATGGATGCCTTCGTGAATGATCGATGACGCCACCGGGGCGGCGGTGATGTCGCGCCGATTGAGGAACGTCAGTTCCGCCACGCAGGCGCCTTCGTCGGGAATCCACGCGCCCCGGCACGGAAATCGAACGACGCGGAGTTCGTCGAGGTCGCGCTGCAGATGTCGCAGGCGCCACGGCTGGTAGCGCGCGATCAGCGTGAGTGCTTCATCGAGACGTTGAATCACGTCCGGTGTGGCGATGTCGGGCCGGGTGTTTTCGACGGTAACAGGTATGCCGTGCAGCACGTGCCTTTCGAGCGTCATGTGATTCACCTCGCTTCAACGACGGTCGTTAACCGTCGTACCGCGGCCAGGGCTGTTCGTGCCTGCCCGAGACGGGTCCGTGCAGCCGAAATGACCTGCGTGGTCGGTGCCGCGTCTGAATCCTCGACGATGCTGTAGAGCGTCATGAGCTCGTTCTGCAACTGCGGAATAGCCCGAACC
>CBIHMX010000166.1:0-6059 GCA_966211115.1 uncultured Gemmatimonadaceae bacterium
AGGTGTTCGATGGATCGCTGGCCGGCATCGATCGCGTGCTCGACGGTGACCGCGGTCGGTACATGTCCGGCAAACGCGACCCCGTGTCTCCGGGCAGCTGCCACGATCGAGTCGTACACTTCCGCGGAGAGGCGCTGGTAGATCTTGAGGGTCGTCCAGCCTTCCGCGACCGCGGCCGCGACGGCTGCTTCGGCGTCGCGAGGATCGAGTACCAGGCGAGTATACGGCCACTGCGGCGGGTTCGCATCGAAGCCATTGCTTAACGAGTGGATGGTGGGCCCATTGAGGGTGCCGTCCTCGATGCCGCGCTTGAAGTTCGCGATTTCCGGGTGTCCCCACATGTTGCGGACCGTGGCTACACCGGCCTTGAGGTACGACGCCAGTTCGATGCGTCGCAGGTGCACGTGCATGTCGATGAGCGCCGGGATCAGCACGCGTCCCTGGCCGTCGATGATGGTGGCGTCGTCGGGAATGACGGCGGCCGCCGCCGGTTCGATCGAGGCAATCCGTCCGTCGCGAACGATGACGGTCTGATCGTCGATCCGTTGGTCGTTCACCATCGAGTGGACGTGAACGTTGGTGATGGCGATCGGCGCCGGCGCGCGCACGATGTTGGGTCCGGCGAAGGCGACCTCGGTCACGCCGTTCGAGCAGGCGGTTATGCCTGACGATTGTAGCAGCACCAACAAGGAATATCTGACAATCGTCTGCACGTCATGCCTCCGGGCGGTCATCCACTCGCCCTAATTTGGCGTTTATCGTGAGGCGAGACAGATGTCGGTCAGTCGCTGTCGTGGCGACCCGACGTCATTCCGTGTCCAGATGCGACTACATTCTCTGCATTCCGTCAGTCGGAGCTTTGGCCTGCCCGACGATATCTCCGTCTGCCATCCCATCCCTGACGGTTGTTTGGCGGACGCCGTCTTTCCGCGATGGCTTCTTGGGTTGTCATTCGACGCTGCGATTGCGCCGCACCCAACGTGGCCGTTTCGCGTGGTGGCTGGAGTGGGAGCCCATCTCGCAACGAGTCCTATGGAAAGAGCGACAATCAGTCGTCGAGGTCGAGCGCGATGAATGCGCTAATGTGGCGTGTCGGCGTTGATGTGCCATTCGGCACGTCAGCCAATGCGGCGTCCATACAACTCGCGCGGACTTACTTCGCGCGCCGGCCATACTCCGTTTCCGCGGTTGATGCTGCGGCTTTCATCGTGCGCAGGTAGCTCGGCAGACGCGTTCACGCATGCGACCGGATATGTGTCGTCAGGCGGCAGCGTGTGATCTGGGAGGGACCCTCCTCAGGGCGAGCCATTGCATGCACATGAGCTCGTTGAGTCGTGGCCTGGATAACCTTGCACGAATTCCCATGAAACGAAAGGTTCGGACGTCCCCTACCTCGAGGTCTCCAATGCGAAGCGCTCGATGGACGGCCGTACTGTTCGCCCCGTTATTCGTGTCCTGCTCCGAATCCGGGCCCGCCGGACCAGAATGGCGAAGCGGCATCGTATCATCCTATCCGTTGGCCGCGTCGGCGAGCGCGGGAGGAAAGAAGTGCGCTTCGATCCTGATCACACCAGCTACCGCCACGATCGGCGTGGGCGGTCAGGTCGCGCTCCTTCCCACGGTGCTCAACAAGAAGGGCAATGAGATTTCAGGTGCCAGCGTGCAATGGTCGACCGCGAACATCAATGTGGCGGCGGTGAGTGCCACAGGAATCGTCACCGGCATCGGCGCTGGGACCACGAGCATCATCGCGTCGTGCCCCGGGAATCGGCCGGTTCAAGGCTCGGTAACCATTACCGTCAACTGAGCATGGCGCTCTCACCGCCAATCCCCGTCCCATGACTGTGCACAAACGATCATGCGGCCACCGAACGTTGGGCAGCGTGTTGGGCGTCATGGCGATCGCGTTGCTGGCCGGCTGCGAAACGGATGGCTCGACCGTAACACCGCCGGAGCCCCCCGGTTCATCGTACCTGCGCGGGGAAAATGTCAATCTTCTCATTACCTCCGGACAATTGATGCCCGGCTTTATCGCGGCCCGGGTCAGCGATGACCGGTTCCGTGGAATACCTGACGTCGCCGTCCGATGGTCGTTGTCAGGTCTTGTCGCCACGATTCATGACCTCGACGGAACTCCGCTCGACAACTCGGTGACGTTGACCGATCAAAACGGTTACGCCCGCATCCGGTTGCACGCCGACACGTCCAACGAGGAGGGTACGGTGACCGCCACCGCAGACGGCCTCCTCGGATCTCCGGCTGTGTTCCATGTGACCGTCGTCCACCCGCTCGACGTTTTCGTCCAATTCATGCCGGTGTTCGACTGCACTGAGGCGTCGCAGTTCTTCAGTGAAGGTCGCGTGAACGACATCGTGGTCAAGCTGGGTGGGTCGGTACGGTTCAAATACGGAGACACCTCGCTCGCTCCTTCCTGTCGCGCTGTCGTGGCTTCCACCTCGACGCCGCCCGGCGGGGCAAGTTTCAGGAGCGACTCTCTCGCGCCCGCCGGTACGTTCCGGTTCAAGCCAGGCGTTACGGGAACATGGGAGTTCATCGACGCCGTGAATGGCGGAGGGGGAATACTGACCGTCAGGCAGTGACATTGGAGCATGGATCGAACGCCGCTGCGCCCCGGGCGGTTCCCCGCACACATAACAACGCCGCTGGGTTGCCGTGAATCGGGTCTTCCGCATCGAGATGCCTCCAGCCAGGCACCCAGACCTTCACTCGGTCGTTAGGGTTTACCGCCCTTCGATTCGAAACCCCGCACTTGGCGGGGTTTCGCGGAGCTTTTTCGCTGCTGAAGTCTCGGATCCTCAGATGCGAACCAAGCGCGCGGTGACATTCGTCGTGATCGTTTGCGAACAACGACCTCCGTCAGGTCGAACTTCTATCGTTGACGTCCACGTGACGTAACCAGTTGCTGCCACACTGACGGCATACGAACCGGGGCGATCCGCTGCGACACCGAGTGGCGACGGAGAACTCCCTAATAATCCAGTGCGGGAATCGTACGGCGGAGAAAGCTGTGTGACCGTTACTGTGGCAGCGCTTGACAAATTCGAACCCGTCAAAGAATCGATGACGGCAAGCTGAATGCCGTCGACTCCAACTCCCGCGCAATCATCGGTCGGTCCGCGACACGCCAAAATGGCTAGACCACCGATCAAACTCCAAAGTCCCAATATGCGAGGCGCCATACAGTTCCGTTAGTAAACCTGACAGGGATCAGCTTTCGGGGTCACGTCACTCCCACCATCGATCCTTCAAGCCTATCTCCGCTTCCAATGCCCACGCCTCGGAGTGTTCATGCTTTGTTTCTCGTAAAAAGGCCGCTTGATGCCTTACACAAAGCGTCTCAATGCGAGCTCGCGCCTCGCCTTCATAAGAAATCCCGCATCGTTCGACGCGAAGATGCACGTATTCGTGCACTAGTCCACTTGCGATGATTTCAGCGGGTGCTTTTCGCAGGTACGCAGCCGATAGGTGGACCCCCCCCCAGCTATCGTAAGCAGTATAGTCGCCCGGCCAGACAATGATGTGTCCAACATACCGCAACACCGCACCAAACAGTTTTGGGTTTACGTTTTCGAGAACTAGGATGGCAGCCTTGAGATCCGCGAGTACCATCGATTTGTCGGCATGTGGATCCGAAATAAGGACCCGCATGCCATGAACATCGTGTCTCCCGTGTGTCGCAAAGAACGCAGTTCGAAGCAGCGCAACTGCAGCTCGCCGGAGAACGCCAGGCATTCGCACGCCTAGACGCTGGCTATCCAGTGATCACGTCGCTTAATCCGTCGGCGGATCGTTGCCCTTCTCTTTGTCACGTTCCTTCTCCTTTTGCTTGCTGTCTTGTGTTTGTTCTTGTTTGGCCCGTTCTCGATCGATTATATGTTGCTGAAGTTTACCCTTGGTGGTAGCGGCACCCAACGCGATCTTGATGCGAATCCGCAGCCTGTCCACCCAAGACATTCCCATCTCTAATACGGACCCCAGGTCCGCGGCTCCACCAATGACCATTCCGCCGAGTACGCCAACACCGGCGCCAACGACAAAGCCGCCTGCGGTACCTGCAACGGATCCTCCGCTGGGAAGGGCAAGCGTACCACCTGCACCACCCCACGCTGCGCCGGCTATACTGCCGGCAACTAAACCATTCACGCCTAACGTCACTGTGCATGGAATGCCATCGAGCTCTATCGGGCAAAGACCGAACGGGTCGCTGAAATTGATCGGGTCACCCTCGGCAAAGCCGTACAAATTTGACCCTCCCTTTAACCCGATCGGATCCGCCTGCGTGAACTGCCCCGTCTCCGGGTTGTAGTACCTGTTGCGGCGGTAGTCCAACCCCGAGCCGTCCCGTCCCTGGGCAATCAGGCTTCCCATCCAACTGCTCGCCGCCTGCGGATCCGGCCGCGCGCCGTCGATCGAGACCTCTGACCCCGGCCAGCTCACGATCGGGCAATTGCTCGCGCCGGCACAGGTCGACTGCTGCGAACCTGAGGCGACGTTGCCGCCTTCATAGAGGCCGCGCCAGTTGAGGTGCGGGACGAGCAGCGTCCCATCCGTCAACCCGCTCATGTACGACCGGATCACCCCGATCGGCTCGTCAATACCTAACGCATGGGTGTAGGACACGCGCCCATACGCATACCCGTCCGACACCGTCCCCGTCGTGATGTCGCTCTCGAAGGACGTGGCGGTGAGCGTGTTCCCGCCCTTCGCCCGGATCTCCCACAGGATCTGGTCCCCGTCCCACACCGTCCGCTGCACATAGCTCGCGCACTCCGCGTCCAGCACGCTGCAGGTCGTGTGACGGCGCGAGCGCGTGAGGATGCGGCGGCCTAACGCGTCGTACCGGTGCTCCTCGAACACCCCCCGCTGCCCGGGCCGCGCATCATCGCTCCCACTCCCCAGGTTGATGTGGCGGTCGAAGACCCGGAGCTTCTGGTCCGCCCCGTAATACTGCATGCTGGCATCGAACAGCGACCCGCTCGCGTAGTAGTCCGTCTCCTGCGAATACGTGAGCTTCCCGTTCCCGCTCGCGTCGTAGTCGTACACCTGCTCGTAGAAGTACTGCGGGTGGAACGGTGCCTCGATGCTCGTGACGCGCCCGGCCGCGTCGTAGAGGAAGTCCCGCACCCCGTTCTGGTCCGGGTGCCCGGCATCCTTCATGTTCTCCTGCTTCCGGTAGCGCCGGTTGCCCAGCGCATCCACCCGAAACTCTTCCGCCGACCCGTTCGTGGTGTTGCCGTCCGAGGCCAGCACCGAGCCCAGGCGCGAGTACCAGAAGTTCACCTGCCGCGGACTCAAGATCCCGTTCTGGATCGCCACGTCCGCCCGCTTCACGCGCCCCATCGCATCGTAGGCCAGATCATCATCGACCGTCGCCCCCACCGCCGTCTTGCTCACCCGCCGCCAGTTGATCCGCGAATCGTGGTCGTACGTCTTTTCATCCAGCCAGGCACCCGGGAACGTCGTCGTCGTCAGGCGCCCCGCGTTGTCATACGCAAAGCTGGTCGTGTTCCCCTTCCAGTCCACGACCGAGCTCAGGATGCCGCGCGTGGTGCTGTAGTTGTAGCGCGTCGAGTCACACAGACCGGCGCACGTGTCCAACCCGTCGGGCTGGCGGAGGGCGGTGCGCTGGCCGGCCTGGTTGTAGCGGTACCGTAATCCGTATACATGTTGGTTGAACTCGGACCCGGGGGTCGGCGCATCCGAGGCCACCGTGCCCAGGCAACCCGTGGGCGCGGGTGACCGGTACGTGCGAATGCGCAGCGAATCCGTCTCGAGCAACCCGTTCCGGT
Organism: uncultured Gemmatimonadaceae bacterium; assembly: GCA_966211115.1. Lineage (GTDB taxonomy): Bacteria > Gemmatimonadota > Gemmatimonadetes > Gemmatimonadales > Gemmatimonadaceae > JABWBJ01. Next base: position 5,811 of record CBIHMX010000166.1, read on the forward strand.
AGTACGACCGCTTCACGCGCGCATAACTGTTGTACGCCGTGCGCATGTTCCCTTCTGCATCATAGGTGAAGCGCGACGTGTCGGCGTCGATGCAGACCGATGATCCATCGTACCGTGGGAAGGAGAACGAGCATCCGACGGTGTAAAAGCTTCCGCACCCCACGCTGCTGTAGCTGACCTGCGGCACGATCCGGCGCGTGAGCCGGTTCGTCGCATCATACTGCAGGCTGATGGTGTGTCCGCGCGGCG
>CBIHMX010000167.1:0-6055 GCA_966211115.1 uncultured Gemmatimonadaceae bacterium
GGGACATCGCCGACACACTCAACGGACTGATGGCGATTCCAAACCTGATCTCGGTTCTCATCTCGATTCCTTTGCTGCGAAAGCTGCACGTGGAGTTCTTCAAGTCACGCCGATAGAAACTGCGAGTTGGCCGCGAGCCTGGTCTGGGACGAGCCTGCCTAACCATTCGGCCGGCAAGCTTTACCCTCGCAGCTCATCGCAGAGATCGACGAGCGAAATGGCCTCGACATCTTCGGCGAGCGGAAACCGCTCCGGGCCGGGGTAGACCACCAGGCGCCGTTCGGGCCGGACGGGGAATCATCCGTGCAATTATGGAGTTGGCCTCCCTAAATGCACGGACGATCGCCGGACGTCGGGTCGCGACTGGCCATTGTGGTCGAGCGTGTGCAAGATGGGAGCTGTTCGACCATTCAGCCGGAGGTCCGCCCATGCGCCCCGTTGCTCTCGTCCCGCTTGCTGCGCTTCTACTCTGCTGTCGCGAACGCATTGCGCCGCCTGTGCTCGGAGGCACCGCTCGTTCCGCCGACAGTGTCGAAATCCGATACGATGCGCGCGGAAGTGGCAGCCCGGTCATCATGCTGATCCCCGGCTGGACCAACCCACGACAGATCTGGGGCGAGCACGCCGAAACCCTGGCGCGCGACCATCGCGTCATCGCGATAGACCTTGCCGGTCACGGTGAGTCGGGAACGAATCGCACCACATGGTCGGTGAAGTCGTTCGCCGAGGATGTCGTGGCGGTCGCGGATCGGGAACAGGTCGACCGGGTCGTCCTCGCCGGCTTCTCGATGGGCGGAGCGGTCGCGCTGGAGGCGGCTCGCCTGCTCGGCGAGCGCGCCGCAGGCATCGTGTTCGTGGACACCTTCCAGGATCCCGACCTGGTGATGCCATCGGAGCAGGTCGAAGGCGTCATCGCGCAGTTCCGTGCAGCTTGGGGTGACACCGCCTTCCTGCGCGCCTTTGCGTACACGCCCGAGACGCCGGACTCGATCCTCCGCTGGATGGCGTCGTTCATGCCAGCGGAGTTAGGCGAGCACCAGTTCGACATCTTCCGCGAGCAGCAGCGGTGGATGGTCGAAGGGCGCGAGGAGGCGCTGCGCGGCGTCACGGTTCCCGTCGCGGCCATCAACTCGACACGCGAACCGACGAAGGTCGAGGCCCTACGCCGCTACTTCCCGGGATTCACGGTGGACACGATCGATGGCGTCGGGCACGCCGGCATCCTGCACGAGCGCGTGGCGCGGTTCGACAGCCTGATGCTGGCACTGGTCGACCGGTTCATTGAGCGGTAGGCGACGCACGAACGGGCCCCGCCCATGCGAGACCCGTTGTGTGTAACGGCGATTTCCATCAACGCAGTTACTCGTCGACGTCGGCGTCTCTCTTTTCGCCGATCTTTCGCTCAACCTTGCCGAGGGTATCCTGCGCCTTGCCCTTCAACTGATCGATCTTCCCCTCAGCCTCGAGACTGTTGTCACCAGTCAGGCTGCCGGCGGCATCCTTGATCTTGCCCTTGAGGTCATTTGCCTTGCCCTCGGCAGAATCCTCGATGCCCTTCTCGGTCCAGTTCTTGTCTCTCATATGTCAGTGGATTGGGCCGCTTTGAGCGCGGCAGTTGTGAGTGTCTGTGCGAACGAGTCGGTGCTATCGGCCCCAACGCGAGTAACCCCATCCTCCGCCAAAAAGCACCAGCAGAACCACCAGAATGATCAATAGCGTGCTATCCATGATTGCCTCACGAGTGAGGGTGTCGGACGCGACGGCCATGCGCCGAGGCTCCGCCTTCACGACAACGGGTGCGCTCCCTGCTGAGGCAGCTATGCCGGAGGAATCGCAGCACCGTTAGTCAAAGTGTACGAAGCGGGGTTCGCGGCCGAATCCGTCGTACGGGCGATCTTTCGCTCGCTCGGAAGGAGCATTCTGCGAGCTGGGCCATGTCGTGCTGTCGCGTCAGCGTAGAATCGTTTTGATTCTTGCAAGATGACCTTAATAAAATCTCGCTTTCTCCTCACAGTGCTGGGCGTAGTGTCCGTCCCGGGTTGGAGCTGTCAGCCCGCCGAGGAGGCGCGGTTGGCCGCCGCCACCCGCGACAGCGCGGGCATCGGCATCGTGGACAACGAAACGCCCGCGTGGCGACCGGGCGACGAGTGGACGGTCGCAGCCGATTCGTTCGTCGCAGTCCAGCTTGGGAACGACACCGCGACCATGGATATCAGCGTCGCAATTCGCCTCGGGAATGGCACGTTCGTCGTGGCGGACGACGCCTCGAAGACGCTGCGCTGGATCGGATCGGACAACTCATCGACAACGGGCAGACTCGGCGATGGGCCGGGGGAGTTCCGGAGTTTCTCACTAGTGGCGGCCAAGTCGCTCGACAGCTTGATCGTGTGGGACGGTACGGCGCGCCGCGCGTCTGTATTCCACGCCGGCAAGTACATCCGCGCTTTCACACTGAAGGCACCGGCCGATTGGGTTGCACCATCCATTCGGGGCGCCCTCGCCAACGGCCGCCTCCTCGGCGTTCCGCTTCCAGTACCGCTGGAGGAATCGCCGGCCGGTGTGCACCGCCCTGACGTCCCCGCCGGAGTCTTCACCCCGGCGGGCGACCTGGCGATCGAACTGGGCCGCTTTCCCAGCGCGGCGGTCGAGTACCGCCCGTCGACCACGCGTGGCGCCGTGCTTCGCTTGCTTGTTCCCTTCGGCCCCTCCACCATCGTGGCCGCGGGCGGTGACTGGATTGTCGTTGGTGACAACGCCCGGTACGAGCTGTTCGTGTACGACGCGGCGGGCCAGATGACACGAATCGTCAGGCTCCCCAGCGCGGCCGAACCAGTCACCGAAAAGGATCTCGAGCGTGAGCTCCAGCGCCGTCTGGAGGGTGCCCCTCCCATCGAGGAGATTCGCGCCGGCATCCGGGCGTCGTTCCGGTCGACTCCCGCGGCGGAGCGCCAACCGCATTTCGACCGTGTGCTTGTGGACCAGTCCAATTACATCTGGATACGTGAACGTCACTCATCGGAGGGCAGCCTTTGGGACGTCGTTAGGCCGGTTGGAGCCTGGCTCGGCGGGGTGCGAACCCCGGCCGGACTCGAAGTCCAGCAGATCGGCGAGGACTTCGTCCTGGGGCTGTGGGCCAACGCCGAGGGCGTAAATGAGGTTCGGTCGTATCGGTTGCGGCGGGGCAGATCGCCCTAGATGCCAGTCGGCGCGCGCCGTGCCCAGAGACACGACCTCAGGGCGCGACCGCCCAGAGCATGGACCGAATTCATGGCGCGGGACCTGTGACGGGGAGAACTTTCGACAGTTGCGGCCAAGTTGGGGGTGGCTCTCCCTCAACAGGTTTGCGATGGCTTTCGTAGGTTTGAGAGGTACTGTACAGGCAATCCGCCCAGGCTGGTACCACACACTCCCCCCGCCCCGGTTCATCCATGAAGAAGTCACTCCTCCTGCTGCTTCTCGCCGCCTGCGCATCGCAGGTCACCGCCAACACCGAGCTGAAAGAGTGGCAACAGCAGGCGCAGAACGTCACGATCATCCGCGATGACTGGGGCATTGCCCACGTCTATGGAAAGACGGATGCTGATGCGGTCTTTGGCGCGATCTACGCGCAAGCCGAAGACGACTTCAATCGCGTCGAGACGAACTACCTGAATTCGATGGGTCGCCTGGCCGAGGCCGAGGGGGAATCGGCGATCTGGCGCGACCTGCGAATGAAGCTGTTCATCGACCCCGAGCACATGAAGGAGCTGTACGCGCAAGCGCCCGACAGCCTGAAGAAGCTCATGGACGCCTGGGCCGATGGCCTCAACTACTACCTGGCGACGCACCCCGAGGTAAAGCCGCGCGCGATTACGCGCTTCGAGTCGTGGATGCCATTGACCTTCAGCGAAGGAAGTATTGGCGGGGATATCGAGAGGGTGAATCTCGGACAGCTCGAGGCGTTCTATGGGGACTCGGGAATCGGGAAAAGGGAATCGGGAATCGTTGGGACCCGGGAATCGGGAATGGGGAGTCGGGAATCGGGAATCGTTGTGGCGCATAACGACGATGAACCGCGGGGCTCGAATGGCATCGTCATTGCTCCGTCGAATACGGCGAACAAGCGGGCGCTGCTCCTGATCAACCCGCACACCTCTTTCTTCTTCCGCTCGGAACTCCAGATGGTGAGCGAGGAAGGATTGAACGCGTACGGGGCGTCGACCTGGGGGCAGTTCTTCATTTACCAGGGATTCAACGACAAGACGGGCTGGATGCACACGTCGAGCAGCGTCGACAATATCGACGAGTACCTCGAGACCGTCGTCGAGAAGGATGGCCGCCACTACTACAAGCATGGCGTCGAGGAAAAGCCGGTGGAGACGAAGACGATCACCGTGCCGTACAAGACCGAGTCAGGCATGGCCGAGCGCCAGTTCACGGTCTACCGCACGCATCACGGCCCAATCGTCAGGCAGATGGACGGCAAATGGGTGGCGATCGCGCTCATGGAGGAACCGCTCAAGGCGCTGCAGCAGTCGTGGGGCCGGACCAAGACGCACAACCTGCAGGAATACCTGAAGGTCATGGAGCTGTACACGAACTCGTCGAACAACACGCTATTCGCCGATGCCGAGGGGAACGTTGCGTACCTGCATTCCAACTTCGTCCCGCGACGCGACACGACCTTCAACTGGTCTCGGCCGGTTGATGGCAGCAACCCGGCGACCGACTGGAAAGGGGTGCACACCATCTCGGAAAGCCCTAACGTGATCAACCCGAAGGTCGGGTGGGCCTACAACTCGAACAACTTCCCCTACTCGGCGGCGGGACCGGACAGCCCCAAGCAGTCCGACTACCCGAAGTACATGGATGCGGGCTCGGAGAACGCGCGCGGCATCCATGCTGTCATGGTTCTGAAGGACAAGAAGGACTTCACGATCCAGTCGCTGATGGACGCGGCGTACGACAGCTACCTGCCGGCCTTCGCGCAATCGATCCCGCCGCTCATCCGCGCCTGGGATTCAGCGCCCGAGAGTCATCCGCTCAAGGCCAAGCTGCGCGAACCGATCCAGCTCCTGCGAGACTGGGACTACCGGTGGGGCGTGAGTTCCGTACCGACATCGCTGGCGGTGTTCTACGCGACATCCGGCGGCGGTCGCGGTGGACGAGGGGGCCGCGGCAACACCCCCGCGCCCACGGGACCGGAGTGGGAGCGATTGCTCCAGCAGCTCTCGAGAGGAGTCGACCGCCTGCAAGCGGACTTCGGCAACTGGAAGACGGCCTGGGGCGAGATCAACCGCTTCCAGCGGATCAGCCCGGAGATCGTCCATCCGTTCGATGACGCGAAGCCGAGTATCCCGGTGATGTTCACGTCGGCGGCGTACGGGTCGCTGGCGTCATTCGGCGCCGCCCCGCGCAACGGCACGAAGAAGTGGTACGGCACGAGCGGCAACAGCTTCGTGGCGGTGGTCGAATTCGGGAAGGACAGCGTGCGGGCGCGGGCGGTGAGCGCTGGCGGCGAGAGCGGCGACCCGGCGTCGAAGCACTTCAACGACCAGGCGACTCGTTATGCAACCGGCAACCTGCGCGACGTGTACTACTACCGGCACCAGTTGGCCGGGCATACGGAGCGGGAGTACAGGCCGGGGGAAAAGAAGTGAGGGCGTGAGGGCGTGAGGTCGTGAGGGTCGCGGAACGGCTCGACGTCTCACGATCTCACGCACTCACGATCTCACGCTTCATTGGACTGCTATGCTGAACTCGTTCGAGCGCGCGAACTCGAAATGGTTGAAGAGTAAGCATGAGCCATTTTGCGTGACCGAGCCACAGATCTGCACCGAATAGTCGAGATAGAAATTTCCAGCGATCGCCCCGGCGGCCTCTCCATTGAACAGACGCTGCCAGGGTGAGTGAAGCACGAGCGTGTCGGTATGCTCGGCGCCTGATGCCAAGTCCACGTAAGGCGTGCCGAAGGTCGTGCAGGAGATGTCGGGGCTCCAGGACGCCTGGCCTGAACCGGCCGGTTCCACCTCATACGGCGGATGTGTCGTCGACGCCGTACAGTCGCTGATCCGGA
>CBIHMX010000168.1:0-6021 GCA_966211115.1 uncultured Gemmatimonadaceae bacterium
CAGCACCGCCATGCGGACCGCGACCCCGTTCGTGACCTGGTCCAGGATCACGCTGTGAGGCCCGTCGGCGACGTCGGAATCGATCTCCACGCCGCGATTCATCGGACCCGGGTGCATGATCACGATGTCGCGCGGGGCGCGCTCGAGACGCTCGCGCGTCACCCCGAACACGCGATTGTATTCGCGCAGCGATGGGATGTAGCCGCCCTGCATCCGCTCCAGTTGCAGCCGCAGGATATTCAGCGCCTCGGCCCACTCGATCGCCGCCTCGATCCGGTCGAACACCTGGACGCCGAGTTCATCCACCGCGTTAGGCAGCAGCGACCGCGGGCCGCAGACGCCCACTTCGGCGCCCAGCTTCTTGAGCCCCCAGATGTTCGACCGCGCCACGCGCGAATGCAGCACGTCGCCGCAGATGCAGACCCGCCGGCCCTTCAGGTCGCCAAGGCGGTCGCGCAACGTCAGCAGGTCGAGCAGCCCCTGCGTCGGGTGTTCGTGCGTCCCGTCGCCGGCGTTGATCACGTTCGACTCGATCCGGTCAGCGAGGAACTGCGCCGCGCCCGATGACCCGTGCCGGATCACCACCATGTCGATCCGCATCGCCTCGAGGTTGCGCGCCGTGTCGACCAGGGTTTCCCCCTTCGACACGCTCGACGTCGACGCCGCCACATTCACCGTGTCGGCTGACAATCGCTTCTCGGCAAACTCGAACGAGATGCGCGTGCGCGTCGACGCCTCGAAGAACAGGTTGACGATCGTCATCCCGCGCAGCGCCGGGACTTTCTTGATCGTCCGCTCGCTGATCTCCTTCAGCGGCCCGGCGGTGTCGAGAATGAGTCGAATCTGCTCCGCGCTGAGCTCCTCAAGACCGAGAAGGTCCTTGCCCAGCACGGGACTGCTCATCCTTCCTCCTGCCTCGGCACGATGACGACCCCTTCTTCGCCGTCCAGGTCGGAGATCAGGACGTCGACGCGCAGGTGCGACGCCGCCTGGACCGTCTTGCCCACGACGTCCGCATGGATCGGGAGTTCCCGTCCACCGCGATCCACCAGCACCGCCAGCGCGATCCGTGACGGGCGACCGAAGTCCGCCAGTTCGTCCAGCGCCGCACGCACGGTGCGGCCGGTGTAGAGGACGTCGTCGACGATGACCACGTTGCGGTTGTCGAGACTCAGCGGCAGGCTTGTTTTCCCGACAACTGGGCGCGGACCGATCGTCTGCAGGTCGTCGCGATACAGCGTAATGTCGAGCGCGCCGCGGGTAATGCGCACGCCTTCCCGCTCGTCGATGAAGTCAGCGATCCGCTCGGCGAGTTGCACGCCACGTCGCTGAATGCCGACCAGGATCAGGTCATCGGTTCCTGAAAAAATCTCGACGACCTCATCGGCCATGCGTCGCAGTGTGCGGGCCATGGACCGGGCGTCGAGCACAACGGTCGGCTTACCTGGCATTCTGGGGAGCCAATATCGCTCCCCGCGCGGCGGAATTGTACCCGGCGTTATCCGCGATTTCGTCGCCTGCGCGACCAGTCCTACCCGTTCCCGTCAGCCTTGGAGAGGTGCGGGCGGATGTCGATCACCTTCGGGTCGGCAATGGCCGCGTCCAGGTCGACAAGCTCCGTCCGGCGGACCGATTCCGGGCGCGGCACCTCCAACTCGTTCACCTGCATGACCATGTCGGCGATGGCGATCGGCCGGACCACCTCGCGGTCCGTGAAGCCCTGCCTTCCCTTGATCGTCCAGTGCTGCACCAGCGCTGACTTGCGCGGCCTGGCATGGCGACGCATCTCCGCCACGATCAGGAAACCGGTGCGCAGCATCATCGCCAACCCGATGTAAGCGGCGAGGTCGGCGACGTTGAAAATGAGCTCGGAGTGCGCCCCGATGCTGACCGAGATGAAGTCAACGACGCCCGGCGGTGTGATGACCAGGCTGGCGAAATTGCCGATGGCGCCGCCGACGATCAGTCCCAGCGCCCGGGGCGCCGCTACGTCGACGCGAGCCAGGTCGCGCGCGACTGGAATCATCAGCGCGATCGCGGCCAGCGTCAGCGCCAGGTTGAGCTGCCAGGTGTAGGCGCCGGCGCTGAACCCGAATGCCGTGCCCGCGTTATGCACCACGGCGAACTGGAGACCATCGGCCAGCACCACGGGCTCGGCGCCGACGAGGCGCGACGCGGCGGCCTTCGTCAGCCAGTCGCCAATGGCGACCAGCATCGCGATGCGAACCAGAACCTTCAGCGGGCGCGCCGACTCAGTCACGTGAGCAGCCGTTGGTGGTAGGTCTCTGATGAATCAGCAGCTTGGCGAGGGGAGAGTGCGCCTGCTTCGGGCGGACGACTGTTCCGGAGCCGCTTCCCTGACGGACGCACGTCCCCTCGGCGGCCCGATTTGCAGTCGCCGTGCCATGGCAACGCCCGGCTAACTGGTTGTGATCATTATACATGCAACAACCGTGGTAAGTACCGTAGCCTGTTCGCGACACCACCCGAACTCCGAAAGTCGGCCCTGTGCCACAGTTTCTGCGATTGCGCCGATCGCAGCATTCGGCCAACGAGAGTCCTTTCAAGAGACCACGCCGCCGGATTGCCGTCAACCTGATCGCCGCGCACTATCCTCTTCGCCTGAGCGCGGAGGAGTAAGCCCGCGGTTCGGTGTGCAATCTCCGCGATCATTCGCGCAGCAGCGTAAACTCGCAGTTCAAAACCCTCAGCGGACTCGCGCGTGTGAACGATCAGGTTCGACATCGAATTCCGGCGCTTTCTCTCTCCTTCGGCATCATCCTGTCCTCCGGGTGTGGCGGCGCGGGCAGTTCGGCTGCGACGGAAACGGCGGCGGCGCCGGCTTCGCTCACGTTCGAACAGGCCCTCGTTACCGACTCGTCCAGCTTCGACCCACCGGCTGGCTTCCGGGCGGTTGCGGAGACCGACTGGGCGGAGGCGGCGCTGACTGGTTCCGTCGGCGGTGTGGCCGTCGACGGCAGCAAATGGAAACTCGGCGACTCGTGCGAGGTTCACTTCACCGGCGAAGCAGACATACTCGCGACGAGTGAATCGGCGCCGCTGCCCACCAAGAAGCTCGGCGCCGAGGGATGCCACAATCACACCGGTTTCTGGCAGATCTCGGCAGGCCGCGTGTTTCTCTGGATGCCTCTCGCCGGCAACTGGAGCGTCGAGTTCTACGGCGATTTCGTCGACGATTCAACGATGTTGCTGCGACGGTATCCACTGCGCCGCGGTGGTCCGCGAAGCTGGCGTCCCGATCGCGACGCGTCGGTCGTGGTGCGCGCGACGCGCGTCATCGAGGTTCGTGCCGCGAAGGCCACCTATGAAGTCACGCGAACGCTGAAAGCCGTTGGTGAAACTGACTGGGCGACGCGGCCCGGTGCGGGTCGCGCATCGAGCGTTTCGGGCACCCGGTGGCGAACGCCGGCCGGCTGCACGCTCACGTTTGCGTCGACGGTCCTGGCGGCGGCGACCCGTACGCAGCGCCTGACGAGATCGGTCACGAGCACTGGCTGCGACGGGTTGCGCGGAAGCTGGCAGCAGGTCGGCAAGCGCGTGTTCTGGCTCGTCAACATCGATTCACTGACCGCGATCGAGACCTACGCCGACGTAGCAGATACGGTGATGCGGGCGCGGCACTTCGACCTCAAGCGTGCGTCCACGACGGAGCCGTTCCAGGGCACGTGGGATCCCACGCGGTCACAGACGCTGACCCGCGTCAGGCGCTGATCGTTGTCGCGGGCCATGCTCCGCTGGTGGGCGACCGGCGTCGCAACCTGTCTCTCGACCGCGCCCATCGGCGCCCAGTCGCAGGACATCGGCCCGGTGACGTTCCGGGATTCACTCGTTATGCGGCAGGTCGCGTTTCGCGCCCCCTGCCCCAACCCGGTTCCCCGGGCGTGGTCGCTGGCGGACAGCACGCTGGGGAGGTCGCCGCGCTGCAACCTGCTGGAAGTCGCGGCGCGGGCCGTCGAGCAGGCGGGTCAACTTCGGCCCGGACGTAGGCCGGGCGATCCCTGGAATCCGCTATGTGCGCGCATCGTGGTCCTGAACAACACCGGCTCGACAGGGTTGCCCGGCGACTGGGTCGTGCTGTTCGACCTCGCCGAAGATCATCCCGCCTGGGTGGTGATCGATCGGCAGACCGGCGACATCGGCCTGACGTTGGTCGGGCGGGATCGAGTGCCTGAATCGCCGCGCTGCCTGACGGGCTGAATTCGTCAGGGTCGCTGGAGCCAGACCTGCCGGACCGCAATGATGTTCCGGGCCAGGCTAAACTCGCTCAGCAGGACTGTTCCCCTGGCGTTGGTCAGCGTGAGTGGCTCGCCGGGACGCAACGAGCAGAAGAGCGTAATGCCGTTGGCGTCGGTTTCGTGTTCGGTGCTGTCAGCCACGGGGACGCCAGGTCCATTCAGCTTCAACCGCACGCCGCCTAACGGCTGGGCGGTGGCGCTGTCGACCACGGTGATGCGCAGCACGGATCGTCCGTCGGCGAATGCGCCGGTGCCACAGAGCGTCGCGGCCACCTCCTCCGGGCCCGGCGCCAGCAGCGAGAATTCGCGTGTCGCACCGGCGTCGAGCAGGACACGCTGGGCCGCGGCGCGCAACCCGTAGACGGACAGGGCCGGATGATCGGCGACGATGACGCGCAGGCCGGCGGGCACGCTGTCGAGTACGAATTTCCCCGCCTGGTCCGTCTCGGTACTGATCGTGGTGCCGAGGACTCGGATGCGTGCGCCCACGAGCGGCCGGCGTCCCTGGATTTTCAGGTCGCCAGTCACCGAGCCATAGCCAGGAGACGTCGCCGAACTGTCACTGAACACCACGCCGCCCTCTTCCACGACACCGACGTGAGGGACTGTCTTTGTCGCGAAGCCGAGCTCCTGCTGCTCGATGACCACTTGCGGCATCCGGAGCTCCCATCGGTCGACATGGGCCACACCGTCCGCCGACCACGTGAACGTGAGATTGCCACCAAGGCCGTCGGTCGAAACATTGAGCGGCAGCTTGTTCCAGTTGAATTCGATGCGCATGAGCCGGGAATTGGCGGCGTCGAACCAGGCGGCCCCGCGGATTTCCGGCGGTGCGCTGAGCGATGATCGCCCCGGCACCGGCTGGAAGAACAGACCGATCGAGTCGCGCTCTTCGGTCATGGCCTCGATCAGGTTGAAGCAATGGTCGCGGACAAATGCTTCCGAGAGCATCGCTTTCGCGTCGGGTCCGAAGAACGTGACCACGCCGCCAATGCGTCTCCAGTATCCGATCGCCGAGAGCGAATCACCGGAGATGCTCTCGAAGCCGCGAGCGTTCCCGACGTCGGCGTTGTCGAACACCTGAAGCACCTCGGTGAGGACCGAATCCTCTCGCTCCGGTCGCGGATCGAGTTGGCGCGAATACCGGATCAGCATTCCCTCTGCCTGACCGCTGCCTGACGAGGCCTCCGACGCCAGCAGCGCGGTGCGCGCGTCGTTCCAGAGTGTGGCAATCCGCATCGCGTTGGCAGCGTCGGTCCGGCACGGCGTAGCACGGGTCACGCGGATCTCCGGCAGCGCCATCGAGGAGATGCCCGGCAGCAACGGTTCGAGGCTCACGTCGTGCTGGATGGTCTGTCCCGCGTCGATCACCATCACGTCGGAACGATAGGGGCGTGCACCGATGCGCCTGACGATGATGCGATAGCGGCCCGGCGCTGGTGTCCGGACCGAATACGATCCGCGGATGTCGGCGAGGACGGTGCGGATGTCGGTCCCGGCGGTGGAATCGTTCGCCGCAGCGCGCGAGAGGGTAACGACGGCGCCGGAGGCTGGTGAACCGCCGCGATCGGAGACCGTGCCGCGGATGACCTGCGCACTGCTGACCGTCGTCATGGTCAACATGGCCATCGCGATGAGGTGGAGGTGTCGCGCCAGAGGTACCATCGCTGCCTCCCATCGTGCCGTTCAGGTCGTGCTGCTTACCCCCGCCGCCAGCCAGGTTTCCGCGTCGTCCATATTGGTGAATACCTCGACCATGGCTTTC
>CBIHMX010000169.1:0-6020 GCA_966211115.1 uncultured Gemmatimonadaceae bacterium
CCGCAGACGAGTGCGGGAAACATTTTCCAGGTCGGGATCGCCAGCGGGAAGTTGAAGGGGGTGATGATTCCGGCCACACCGATGGGACGCCGGAAGCTCATGGCCCACTTGCTGCGCAGCTCGCTCGGCACCGTGTGGCCGAAGAGGCGGCGTCCTTCGGTGGCGGCGTAGTAAGCGGTGTCGATTCCCTCCTGTACGTCGCCCCGCGTCTCAGCCAAAGGCTTGCCCATCTCGCGGGTCATGAGCGTGGCGATTTCTTCCTTCCTGGCTGCGAGCAGGTCGCCCGCCTTGCGCATGACGTCGCCGCGCAACGGCGCGGGCGTGGCGCGCCAGATCTCGAAACCCTTCTTCGCTGACTGGACAGCGCGATCGACGTCGGCCTTCGCGGACAGTGGAAACGTCCCGACTATGTCGGTCGTGTCGGCAGGATTGACGTTGTCGAAGGTCTCGCCTGACGAGGCGTCGACCCAACTCCCCGCGATGAAGTTCTTGTAGGTCGTGGGCACGCTGAATCCGGTTCAAAGTCTGAAGCAGAGGGCCAGGTCCGAGGTACACGGTCCGAGGCCCTGGACTGAGTCCAAGTCTAAGTCATCACCCTCAGGCGCGGGTGACCCTGGGCTGCCGACTTTCCTGCTTCGAACTCGCGGTCAACTGCACATCCACGACGCTGGGTGCGCTTCGGTGGGGATGGCGTAGCCCAGGCGCGGCAGGACTTCCTGTGCCGCGAGGACGCCTCCCCAGAGGATCAGCAGCAGTGACAGCATGTGTCCCCGCGCCGATCGATGCCGCCAGGTCCAGACGGCACTCCACATTCCCGCGGCCATCACGGCGCCCGTGGCGGCCAGGTAGCCGAACAGCGGGCCACCGCAGCGGACCTCGTAGGGCCAGAACACCATGCCGACGCCGAGGGCGGTGGCCAGCAGCAGGCGGGTCATGACGCCGAGCGTGGAGGTCGAACGCTGGACCGCGACCTGTTCCACTTTCGCAGCCGGGCTCGCGTTAGGCTTCGCCGGCAGCAGTGCTTCGTCGGAGATCGACTCGAGCTGCTTGTCGATCTTCGCGAGTTCCTTGTCCCAGTCAGCCATGGGATTCGAGCTGGAAGACCACGGGCGACATCAACCCTCCCTCGCGAGGCCGTAGCGTTCGATCTTCTTGTACAGGTTGGACCGTGGCATGTCGAGCACGCGTGCCGTCTCACTCACGTTCCAGTCCATCTCGCGCAGCTTGTGCAGCAGGAACGCGCGTTCGGCGGCGTTCTTGAATTCCTCGTACGTCTTGCACTCGAGGAGCGAACCGAGTCCCGACGCGTCAGGCGGCCTGGGACCCGTGAGGCGGGAGACGTCGGCGGCGCCGATCCGCGGGCCAGGCGCCAGAATCATGACGCGCTCGATGGCGTTCCGCAGCTCGCGCACGTTGCCGGGCCAGTCATACCGCTGCAGGACCTCGAGCGCGGACGTGTCCAGCGCGCGCGACACGGCACCGTCCCGGTCGGAGAGCACATTCGCGAAGTGCTGCGCCAGGAGCGGGATGTCCTCCCGGCGATCGCGGAGTGGCGGGACATGGAGCGGGACGACATTCAGCCGGTAGAACAGGTCTTCGCGAAAGCGACCGGCGGAAATTTCCTCTTCGAGGTTCTTGTTGGTCGCCGCCAGCACCCTGACGTCGACCCGATGCGGCTTGCTGCCGCCGATCCGGGTGACTTCACCGTCCTGCAGCACGCGCAGCACCTTGGCCTGGGCGGCGAGGCTCATGTCCCCGATCTCGTCGAGGAACAGCGTCCCCTTGTCAGCCTGCTCGAACTTGCCGGCGCGGTCCGACACGGCACCGGTGAACGAACCTCGCATGTGGCCGAACAATTCGCTCTCGATCAGCTCCGACGGAATGGCGGCGCAATTCACTTCGACGAACGTCTTGCTCGCACGCGGCGACAGCCGATGGATGGCGCGCGCCACCAGTTCCTTGCCCGTCCCGTTTTCGCCGGTGATCAGCACGCGAGCCGGCGTGACGGCAACCTTCTCGATCTGCGACGTGAGCGCGCGGATCGCATACGACCTGCCGACGATCTCGAACCGCGACTCGATCGTCTCGCGCAGGCGCTGGTTCTCCTCCTGCAGGGACAGGTGTTGCAGCGCGTTGCGCAGCAGCACGAGGATCCGGTCGGTGTCGAGCGGCTTCTCGAGGATGTCGTACGCGCCGAGCTGCGTGGCCTCGACCGCGGTCTGGATGGTCGCGTGGCCGCTGATCATCACCACGCTCGCGTTAGGGTCGATCTGGCGGATCCGCTTGAGGCCCTCGAGGCCGTCCATCCCCGCCATCTTGACGTCGAGGAAGACGAGATGTGGCCGGAACTTCTCGAACGTGGCGATGCCGGCGGGGGCATTCGACTCGGCGCGGACCTCGTATCCCTCGTATTCCAGCAACTGGCCGAGCGCCGCGCGAATGCCCTGCTCGTCGTCGACGACGAGGATCCGGTGGCTCACGGCGTCCGCTTGTAGAGCGTGATTTCCCCGCGCGCGATCCGCACGTCGCCGATGTAGTCGGGAATCGTGATGGCAATGCCGTCCGGTGACACGCCCTCCGGGCGCACGCTGGAATCCAGCCGGGCCAGGAGCCTCGGAACCGCTGCTCTCGGCAGCTGGAAGTCCCTGATCTTCACCGAAGCGACGCGGAATTCACCAAGTCCCGGACGCAGCACCGCCATCGTACCGGTAAACTCGATTCGTTCCGTGGTGCTGAGCACGCCGGCCAGCGGGCCTAACGCGTCGAGACCGCGGATGTCATCGAGCCTGACGCGCGCCCGGACGCGGACCGTTTCATCGATCACCGCCGCTTCCACCGAGTCCAGCGACGCCGGCAGTCGGTGGCCCGTGCTTGCGACCATCAGCGCCGCCAGTTCCGCCGCGGACATCGTGACGTAGGCCGGACCGTCCTTGCGTTGGAGCGCCGCCAGCGCCTGTTCCGCCTCTTTGGCGCCCGGGTCGGTGACCGGTTGCCAGGTGACCGTCGTGGAGTCGGTGCCGCCGGTGACCCGCGCGATCCAGCGATCGCGCGTGAGGTATGCGTACGCGCCGGCAACGAGGATCAGGAAGAGGCAGCCCAGCCGCCCGAGGCATGAAAACACGTAATCCCTACGGTTCCAGGTGGGTATTCGATTCGCGCAGAATCTAAGTGGCCTGAAGGGGGAATGAAGCGATCTCCGAATACTCGGACCCTGCTCGCGACAGTGTGCTCCGCATGAGGATTACCCTCGAAACGTCGAAGGGATACGATTCCTTGAACGGAGCGAGGGCCCGGCTGAGGTCCTGTTTCTGTTCCGCCGATAACGGACCGGTCGCACGGCCGATCGTCAGGTGCGCTCGAAAGGGACGGTCGGGCGGGAGTCCAAGCACCGGCCGGACTTTTCGCAGGTCGTCCGCCAGTGCTCTCAATTCGCCCGCGTCGTGCAGCCCGAACCAGACGACGCGCAGCCGGCGCCAGTCGGGAAACACACCCGCCCCCTGCACCGCCACGGTAAACGCCGCATGGTGCTGTGTCACCTCGGCTGCCACGTCCGTGATCGCGGGAATCCGGTCCTCGTGGACTTCTCCGAGAAATGACAGTGTCACGTGCAGCTTCCCATCCAGCACCCAGCGGATGCCGCTGGAGCCGGCGCGAATCGTTTCGATGGTGTCCGCTATCTGACGGCGAAAGCCGTCACCCGGGTCAATCGCGAGAAAGAGCCGCAAGTGGGTCGAGTTCTATCGCCACGTGGCTGAAGGCTTCATCGCGGGCGATTCGCAGGGCGCGCAGTCGATCCTCGCGCTGAAACGCATCACGCTCACGGTCGGGGATCAGGATGACCAGCCGGTCCCGCGTTTCGACGCGACAGGCGATACCGGCATCACGCAGCTTCCCTTCGAGCGGGTGGATCATGCGGCCACCACGCCTTCGAGCACGTTGAGCGATCCGGAGCGGAAACCGCGAAGATCGATTGCCACGCGCGAAAAGCCAGCGGCGCGCACGGCGCCGACCAGCTTCGCGCTCCGATCGGGCTCCATCCATTGATCGAGGATCGCGTCAGCGAGTTCAATGCGCGCGAGGTCGCCATGGTGCCTGACGCGAAGGTCTCCTTCGACACCGAGGGATCGCAGCGCGCGCTCAGCCCGTTCCACCTGGCCCAGCCGCTCGACGGTGACTTCCATGCCGTACGGGATGCGCGAGGCGAGGCACGGTGCGGCGGGCTGCGACCACGTCGGCAACCCACGCGCCCGGGAGAGTGCCCTGATCTCTGCCTTGGTGAGTCCCACGTCGGCCAAAGGTGATTCAATGCCGTGCTCGGCCGCCGCCCGGGTGCCGGGCCGGTATTCCGACACGTCATCGGCATTGGTGCCGTCGACGACCGCCCCGAACCCGAGTTCTCTGGCCATCGGGGCCAGCGTCTCCCAGAGCACCGACTTGCAGAAATAGCAGCGGTTCACCGGATTGGCTGCATAACGAGGATCCGAGACCTCGGCCGTGTCCACGATGCGAAGCGGAATGTCGCGCTCGTTCGCGATCGTGCGGGAGTTCTCCGACAGTTCCCGCGGCACGGACGCGCTGCGCCCCAGTACGGCGAGCGTCCGATCACGCCCGAGCGTTTCGCGCGCGATGAGGGCGAGGTAGGTGGAATCGACGCCTCCCGAATACCCGATCAGCACGGACTGGCGCGAGCGCAACCATTCCACGAGCTGATGTTCCTTGGCCAGGGCGGCGGGGTCGATGCTGGGCTCCATGGTCGTAACGTAGCCTGCGGCATCCGTCTCCCGCATGCTTAACGCGTCGTGTTCGCGGTCGAGATCGCCCAGCGGAATGCCTCACGCGCGAGTTCCGCGGGCACCGTATGACCGCCAGCAAACGTTCGAAGCGTGACGAGATAACCAGCGCGCTTCAGGGCCGGCGCGATACGGCCACTCGTCGACTCATAGGGGAGGATGCGGTCGTCGCTACCGTGGGTGATAAAGATCTCCGGCTTTCCGGTTGCCCTCCCCGGCGGTACAAAGCCGGGGGAAAAGGCCACGACTCGTGAGAACAGATCGCCGTTGATGCGGCCCAGTGCCAGCGCATACGACGCTCCGTCCGAAAACCCGCCGACGATGAGGCGCGTGGCATCCACCGCAACGCGCGAGAACACGACCTTGATGGCGCTGTCGATGAATGCGATATCGGGTCCGTAACCACCGCGGATCGCGTCCCAGGTTGGACCGCGCGAATCGGGAATGAGCAGCGCGAACCCGATGCTGTCGGTCGAACGGAAGAGCCGGTCGCGCAGGCCGGATGCTGACCCGCCGGCGCCATGCAGGAGTACCATCAACGGAACCGGTCCAGCCTTTGCGGCCGGCGGCACGTATAACAAGGCATCGCGATCGCGCCCGATCGCGAGCACGGAAAACCCCGGGACGGGTTCCGATGACGGGAGTCGGGGCCGGGCGGTGAGACGGCCCGTCCGGGCGCTGGCATCCTGCGAGTGGCCTAACGAGCACGCCACGAACAACAGCAGCACCGCTGGACCAATCGTTCGCGAACCGCCTGAAATTTTCATTTCGCGTGAAAATGCGCCAATCCATGAAGCCGACACAGGGCCCGGACCCCCATTTTGGGGGGCTAGACGCCAAATCCTTTGCGAGAAGGTAGATTGTTCGTCCTTGTTCAGGCGCGCCGGAGCAACGCGGCAGGCGCAAAGGTTTTCTAATGAGACGGGGCGGCGACCCCAGCCGCACCTGAGATTTCAGCAGTTTACGGGTAGTCGGACCCTTGCTCAGGCCGGTACATTACACGGTTCCCGACCAGTGACCTCATTTCCCGGACGTTCCGAATCATTTACCTGGCCGACATGACTGCACACGAGATCAGCAGAGTCACCGACGAACTGCCCTGCATCATTCAGGGCGGCATGGGCGTCGGTGTCACC
Source organism: uncultured Gemmatimonadaceae bacterium (assembly GCA_966211115.1). GTDB lineage: Bacteria > Gemmatimonadota > Gemmatimonadetes > Gemmatimonadales > Gemmatimonadaceae > JABWBJ01. The sequence goes on from CBIHMX010000169.1 coordinate 5,927, forward strand.
AACTGGACGCTCGCCAACGCAGTATCGAAGAAAGGCAAGATCGGCGTCGTGTCAGGGACATGTGTCGATTCGATCATGGTTCGGCGGCTGCAGG
>CBIHMX010000170.1:0-5979 GCA_966211115.1 uncultured Gemmatimonadaceae bacterium
CGCCTGGGACGGCCGTGCAGGTGGGCGACGTCCTCTATCTCTCGGGCCAGGTCGGGACCAGCGCCAACGCCCAGGGCGGCGTCGTCCCCGGTGGTATCCAGGCCGAAACGCGCCAGACGATGGAGAACATCCGCGACGTGCTCGAGAAGTCAGGATCGTCGATGGACCGCATCTTCAAGTGCACGGTCATGATCGCCGACATGAAGGAGTGGGACGCGATGAACGAGGTGTACGTGTCGTTCTTCCCCGGCAACAAGCCGGCCCGCACTTCGTTAGGCGCGAGCGGCCTCGCCCTGAACGCGAAGGTCGAGATCGAGTGCCTGGCCAGAGCGAAGTAGCACGATGGCGGCGGGCGGATGGCGAATGGCGGGCCGGGCGCCGACACTGGCCCTGCTCGCCGGCCTGGGACTGAGCCACGCCCAGTATGAGCACGCCGTACCCGTACCGATACCAGTACCAATAACCAATACTGCGTATCCAGTATCTCCCCCCGGGACTACCGATACCCTCGCATTCTGGTCCCAATCGTTAGGCACCAGAAAACGGTTCCTGGTCTGGTTGCCGCCGTCGTACTCGTCGCGGACGGAGCGTCGCTATCCCGTGGCGTATTACCTCCATGGCGCCTTCGGCGACGAAACGGACTGGCTCGACCAGGGCCGACTCGGCGTCACGCTCGACTCGCTCGCCGCCGCCGGGCATCCGGAGATGATCGTCGTCATGCCCGACGGCGACGATGGCTTCTACACGACGTGGAACTACCTCGGCGACTGGACCGGTTGCCGGCGCAATCGCCCGGCAGGCGCCGAACCGGCCGATGCCTACTGCGTGCCGTGGCCGCACTACGACGACTACATCGCGCGCGACCTCGTGCAGTTCGTCGACCGCACCTATCGCACGCTCGCCGATCGACGACACCGCGGAATCGCTGGTCTCTCCATGGGTGGCTACGGCGCGGTCGCGCTGGCCCTCGCGTATCCGGATGTCTTTTCCGCCGCCGCCAGTCACTCCGGCGTGCTCACACCGGCGCTGGGCACCAACTCATCGGTCGTGCCACTCGAGCGATTCGACATCGATCGCCTCAGCGCGTCATATGGACGAAGCCTTTTTGCCATCACGCGACCGGTGTTTGGACGTGATAGTACGGGCTGGGCGTCGCGTGATCCCGGTCACCTCGCGTCTCGTCTGCTGGCACGAAATCCGCAATTGATGCCCGCTATTTACGTGGATTGCGGCACCGAAGATTTTCTGCTCGCCCAAAACAGGGCTTTTCGTGACCGCGCGGGTAATACAGTGGGTCAGTTTGAGTACAGGGAGCATTCCGGCGCCCATACCTGGAACTACTGGCGTCAACACGCCGCCCAGAGCGCGGCATGGCTCTCTGCCCGTTTGGCCGTGCCGTAGCTCACAAGGTTGCGGACCTCGGTGCGGTTAAGTCTCAGATGGGAGTCCAACATGCCCGCATTCTTTCCGGTCAAGACAGCTTCATATCCAAAGATCGAGGAGATCCGCTCGTTCCGGCGGCTCACCTTTTCGATCGTGGAAATGGCTGTGCTCACGGCCGTGATACTGCGGGTCTATCGCGCCCTGGCCCTGTCGCTCGCGGGAGCGAACGTCTTTTTCCTCGGGCTGAGCTTTGCGATCGGGTTCGTGGTGCTCTTCGGCATGGTGACGCTGCACCTTGGCAACTTCACCGTGCGGCGATGGGTCTGGCGCGCCCCGCTCTTCGCGCTCATCGAAGCCGCCGCCGAGTCACTCACCAGCCTTGGCCTCATCCTGATCCACAAGGAGCCGTTCGGTTCCTCGCGCGCCACGTTCGCTGACTGGCCGGGCATGGTTGGCAGCATCTTCACCTGGCGCCTGTCGTCCATCGTGGTATTCGCCCTGGTGCTCGCCGCCGTGGTCCAGATGGCCCGGATCACGTTAGGCGAAGAACGCCCGGAACGGCGGAAGACGCAACTGACGTGATGACGAAAGGCTGATGGCGGAGGCAATGACTGCCATCCCCCATCAGCCCTCCGGACCTACCATCTCGCCTTCACGCCCCGCACGTCGACGTGCACGAACGGTCCGTGCGCGCTGGTGGCCGGATACACACCCACGCCACCGATGAGATCCGGGTGCTCCTTCTCGATCTCGTCGACGACACGCGCCAGGAACTGCGCGTCGCGCGTGTTCACCTTGCCGTCGCCATTCAGGTCGTCCATGCTGCCGCTGCCGTCGTTGTCGACGTAGACGTCCGCCGCGTCACCATACTGGTGCCGGCTGTTTTGCGCGCGTCCGCCGGCGCCCACGCCCTTGTCGTTGTACTGCGGGGTGCGGAAACCGGACATCACCGACATCCGGGACACCATGATGCCGCGCGTATTCAGCGCACCGATCACCAGCTCGAGCTTGTCGATGAGCCCTTCCTGCAGGACGAGATACTTCGGCCAGACACTTCGCTGATCCTTCGTCAGGAAGTCACGCAGGCGGAAATGTTCCGAGATCCGCGTGTCCTGGTTTTCCGGCGTCACCCGGATAAACCCGTCCGGATTGGCGTAGCCGGCCGAGACATCGCGGCGCTCCGCCGGCCACGAGCCCATGCGGTAGTCGCCGAGCATGCCCTTCTTCTTTGCCGTGAAGGGAACGAGGTTGACGAACGTGAAGCCCGTGTCGTCGTCATTGTCGCGCGCGACGTACACGCCGGGATTGTCCGCGGCGCTATCGCCGAAGAGACGCCAGAAGACGCTGCTGCTATCGGCGGCTCGCGATACCAGCTTCATCCATACTTTACCGCTGCGCCCGGAAAGTGTGTCCCGGCTCCAGAAAGTGCGTGGTGTCGAGTCTGCTACGACGGGCGGCAAATACGCTACGGGCGCCGTATGAGCGGACGCCGAAGGAATGGCAGCACCCAGCACAATTACTGCGGCCACCAGGGGCGCGTGTCGCAGGCGCGAGAGGAGGTCGTGACGAGTCATGGCGTACGCGTGGCGAGAGGGTGGTGGGAGCGCTCGCCGACCGCGTCGGCGCAACTGCCCGGAAGGGAATTCGCAAACCCTACGCGTTAGGTAGGGAGCGGGCTCACACAAGATGCCAGTTTCCGGCCCAGCCTTGTATTGGGATTTGGCTGAAATAGGGGACATACCACGTTTTCGAATGATGGAACATTTACGCGGAACACGGAAACGCGGTCTGTCCCCCATTTCACAAAGCGGCCACGGCCGCGTAAGCTTTGGGAGAAAAGGGGTCAGACACGATTTCCTGCTGAGCTGTCGAGATTCCGCAACGTCGCCTCACGGGGAAATGGTGTCTGACCCCTTTTTCGTCTGACCGCGTTCCAGGGAGAATTCCAGTGAGAAAATCGAGAGTCGTCGCCGTCGCGGTTGCCGCTGCGTTGATCGTGGGTGCGGCGACCGCGAACGCCCAGGAGCGCCGTCGCCCGTTCGGGACGCTGCGCGAACAGGCCACGCTGCAGCAAACGTGGCTGGAGAAGCGCCTGAAGACCGTCCTCCCTGCGCTCATGCGGAAGCATGGGATCGACATGTGGGTGATTCCCATGCGCGAATACATGGAAGACCCCACCTTCACCTCGCTGGTCTCCCCCACGACGTTTGCCGCTCGCCGGCGGACCATCTATGTCTTCTTCGACAAATGCGCCGCCGGCGGACAAACCGATCCCGGTGACGGCAGCTGCGTCGAGCGGATCGCGTTAGGTGGTACGTCGCAGGGCGGCCTCTACGAGGCGGTGCGATCCACGATTGCGGTCGACGCCGACGTCGGCGGCCGCCAGGCCGAGCTCTGGGGTGACGCCCAGTGGCAGGTGCTCAAGGACGTCCTCGAGCAACGCAACCCGAAGGTCCTCGGCATCAACAGCTCGCGCGTCTTTGCCTTCTCCGACGGCCTTACCTCGGGCGAGGTCGAGGGGATGGCCTTGGCGTTAGGCACGGAGTGGACGTCCAGAATCCGCAAGGCCGAGGCGCTGCCGCTCGAGTTCATCGCGTCGCGGCTGCCCGAGGAGGAGCAGTTCTACCGGCGCCTCCAGAACCTGGTCTGGGACCTCATCGGCCGCATGTATTCCACGGAAGTCATCAAGCCCGGCGTGACGCGCACGAGTGACCTGGTCTGGTGGTGGCGGCAGCAGGTAAACGACCTCGGTCTCGACACCTGGTTCCAGCCCTCGATCGATGTCCAGCGCCTCGGCGTGACCGCCGAGCAGCTCGGTGATGATCCCGTGATCCAGAAAGGCGACGTCCTGCACTGCGACGTCGGAATCACAGCGCTCCGGTTGAACACCGACACGCAGCACATGGCCTACGTGTTACGCGATGGCGAGACCGACGCGCCACCAGGCCTGAAAGCGGCGCTGAAGAACGCCAACCGGCTCCAGGACATCCTGTTCGAGGAAACGCGCGTCGGCCGAACCGGGAACGAGATCCTTGCTTCGACCCTGGCGAAAATGAAGGCCGAAGGGTTGAACGGGACGATGTATTCGCACCCGATCGGCATGCACGGCCACGGCGCCGGCCCACTGATCGGTCTCTGGGATTATCAGGAAGGCGTGCCCGGTCGTGGTGACGCGAAAGTCATCCCGGGCATGTGGTATTCGTCCGAACTCCAGGTGACGACGCCGGTACCGGAGTGGAACAACCAGCCGGTCCGCGTGGCGCAGGAGGAAGACTTCATTATCGACGCCGCGGGCAAACTCCGCTGGGCTCTCCGTCGTCAGGCGGCGTGGCATTTGGTGATGTAGCTATACTCCAGAATGGTCCGTAGAATGCACGTGCGCCTGACGACGATGAAAGATGCCGACGACGACCTCGCGTACCTGGCGCTGTCGGCGTCAGAACGAATCAGCATGATGTGGCCTCAGGCGCTCCTGAAAAAACGGTAAACCATGTACACGATCTCGTCTTCCACGAGCCTTGGCGTCGTTCGAGCGCTGTAGATTCAGACCATGCGAAAGAAGAAGCTGATTGTCGTCGGCGACCGCATCCTCGTGAAGCCTGAGGAGGGCGAGGAACGCTCCAAGGTGGGCCTCTACCTGCCGCCCACCGCGATGGACAGCCAGGCGGTGCAGGGGGGCAAGATCGTCGCAACAGGTCCGGGGCTTCCAATGCCCGATCCCTCGGAGCTGAGCGACGAACCATGGCGCACGGGACCTCGCGAACATCGCTTCGTGCCCATGCAAGCCAGAATCGGCGACTACGCGCTGTTTTTCCGGAAAGCTGCCGTCGAAATCACGTTCGATGGCGAGACATACCTGGTGATCCCGCAGGGCGCGATTCTCGCGCTCATGCGTGGCGAAGAAGAACCCGAGGTGAGCGATGAGTACTGACGGACGCCAGCTCCATATCACGCACGCCGGCGCGCCTGCCCCGGCGCGTACGATGTACGACGAACGTTTCCTGGTCCCCATGCGCCAGGACCTGACCGAAGTCGGCTTCACCGAACTGCGCACCGCCGCGGAAGTCGACGAAGCGCTGCAGACGAAGCCTGGCACCGCGATGGTGCTCGTGAACTCGATCTGCGGCTGTTCCGCGCGCATGGCGCGTCCCGCGGCCCGTATCGCGATGGGTCACGCGACAAAACCCGATCATTTCTACACGGTGTTCGCCGGACAGGACGCCGAAGCGACGGCCCAGGCCCGAAGCTACTTCGAGGGCTATCCACCTTCGTCGCCTTCCATGGCGATCCTGCGCGACGGAAAGCTCGTGTGGATGCTCGAACGTTGGCAGATCGAAGGCCGGCCGGCCGAGGAGATTGCCGAAGAGTTGATCGCGGCGTTCGACGAGCACTGTGACGTGAGGTCGTGAGGGCGTGAGGTCGTGAGGTCGGGAGAGGGAACCATCGCGTTCCAATGTCACGTCTCACGTCCTCACGTCCTCACGTCCTCACGTTCTCACGTCCTCACGTCCTCACGTCCTCACGTCCTCACGTCCTCACGTCCTCACGCCCTCACGCCCTCACGCCCTCACGCCCTCACGCCCTCACGCCCTCACG
>CBIHMX010000171.1:0-5970 GCA_966211115.1 uncultured Gemmatimonadaceae bacterium
CGCGCTGGCGCTACTCGCCGGCATCGATGTCGAGACTGTTGGATCGCGGGTCCGCGAGCAGCGGGCGGCGATCCCGGCGCCCATCATGCCCAGCCTGACGATCACCGAAGTGACGTCGCTGGTAGCACCCGCCTTCAGCATCGCATTGCTCGGGGCCGTGGAGTCGTTGCTGTCAGCCGTCGTGGCCGATGGCATGATCGGTTCGCGACACCGCGCCAACATGGAGCTCGTCGCCCAAGGCGTGGCCAATATCGTGAGCCCGTTGTTCGGTGGCATTCCGGCGACCGGCGCCATCGCCAGGACGGCGACGAACGTCAGAAACGGCGGACGTACTCCGGTCGCGGGAATGATTCACGCGGTCACGCTGCTGCTCATTACGCTGTTTTTCGGGAAGTGGGCCGCGCTGATCCCGATGGCCACGCTGGCGGCGATCCTGGTCGTCGTTGCCTGGCACATGAGCGAGTGGCGCACCTTTCGCGAAGAATTGCGCGCGCCGAAGAGCGACGTGGCCGTCCTCGTCACGACCTTCCTGCTGACGGTGATCGTCGACCTCACCGTCGCCATTGAAATCGGCATGGTGCTCTCGGCGTTCCTGTTCATGCACCGGATGTCCGAGGTGACCGCCGTCAACGCGGTGACCCGGCAACTGGACCTCGAGCGCCGCCAGGAAGAGAGTGACATTCCGCTGGCCGGCCTGACATCACGAGCCGTTCCCGATGGCGTCGAAGTGTTCGAGATCAGCGGCGCGTTCTTCTTTGGCGCCGCGGAGGCATTCAAGGAGACGTTGACACAAACGGGTCGGAAGCCGAAGGTGCTCATCATCCGCATGCGGAACCTTTCGCTGCTCGACGCGACCGGCCTGCGCGCGTTGCGCGACGTCGTGCGCAGTTCCCGGGCGCAACGCACCCTCGTGCTCATCGCGGAGATTCATGCCCAACCGATGGCGGCGCTGGAACACTCGCCGGCCTGGGAGGAGCTGGGCGCGGGGCAGGTCTATCCGACCCTCGAGGACGCCCTCGACCGCGCCCGGGAACACCTGTCGACGCGCCAGCCTACGCCGGTCGCTCCGTTTCCGGCGGCAAAGACGTAATCGCGGGCGCTAAACGCGCGGCAGACGCGGCATGTCGCCGCGGCCGGCGGACACCCCCATGCCGACGGCAAGGCCGAACGTCAGCGCGGTGCCGACGCCGACAATCGGCAGGAAGGCGGCGACCATCGCGGCCACCGCGAACGCTCCGATGCCGGCCATGAATGGGGCCAGTGGATGATTGACGGCGTCCACATAGCGGAGTCGCTCGCTGACGAACGCGCGCGCGCGCGAGTACCCAAAGAGTGCAACGGCCATTGAAATGGCGAGGCCGATCAACAGCGAAATCATGGCAAAGCCTCCGTGACGGACAAACGCAACCTACCTGCCACAACTACGAGAGTCAGCATCCGTGGTTTCGCGGATCTACGAGCCCATCCTTGCCCAGAAACAGCGGGGCACGGGGCAACAGGATTAATTCCGAACGTCGATCCGCCGTCCCCAATCACGGCCACTTGCCCTGGCGTCGCCATCTTCGTTTCGGCGGCGCTGGCGATCATGCGGTCACGGCGCCCCGCGGCACTACATGTGACGACTTGTGCGGTTGGTCGTGTCTACTTATGCATAAGCTATGCATAAACTCTCACCGGCCACCGCCAGGCGCGCGACACGCGCCTCCCGCTCCACGCGACCGCACCTCAGTGCGACGCATGTGGTGCGGCCGGCGCACGCCGGTGACGTGGGCGCAATCCATGCCATCGTCCGTCGTTATGCAGCGCAAGGCGCGCTCCTCCCCAGGACCCGGCGTGACATCCAGGCCGCCATCGATGATTACGTCGTCGTGATCGATGCCAGCCAGCGCGTCATCGCTTGCGCCGCGCTGGCGCGGTATTCGGCGTCACTCGCCGAAGTCGGTTCGGTCGCCGTGGCCAAGAGTGCCCAGGGCAAGGGCCTGGGCAGCATGGCCGTCCGTGGCGTCGAAGCGCTGGCGCACGAACGCGGTATCGCCGAGCTGTTTGCGATGACGACGGCCGAGGCGTTCTTCGAGTCGCTGGGGTACGAACGCTCGTCGGTCGAGCAATATCCGGAGAAACTCGCGCGGTACGAACTCCTTCGTGCGGCCGGCGTCAGGGTCGTTGAGCGCGCGTGCTACCGGAAATTGCTTGCCGCGACGGGTCGAGCCCGGGAGACGACGGCGACGCCACGACCGCTACGACGTCGCCACGCGGCGAAACCGAAAGCCTCGTAATTCCGGTCATCCCGAACGGCGCAAGGTCGCCAACGACCTCCCACTCCCCACCGCGTTCGGGATTCCAGGACTTGAGCACCGTCCCTTCGCCCGCGAGCACCACGCCGTCGGGAGTCCACGCGTAGTCCTCGACGCGTCGCGGCATCCGCACCAGTCGGCGCGTCTGTTTCGTGAGCGGATCGAGCAGCGTGAGCCACCATTCGTCGTTGCTTACCTTGTGGACGAAGCTCACCTGCCCTTCCGCCGTGGTGTGCAACGAACGGCCGATGCTGGTGACGATCGTGTCGCCGCGCCCGGTGCGCGTGTTCCCGAGCTGGAGCGTGTTCGGCGAACCGAGCACGAACAGGCCGAGCAGGCTGTCGTTGGCCCAGGTGTGATACCCGACCGGCTTGATGTTCTCGAAGATCGGAACGCCGGCTGACCCGTTGAGCGGCACGCTCCAGAGTCGCTGCGTGGAATCACGCTCGACGCGAATCACGGACACCGCATCGCCGGAAGGCATCAGCGTCGCGGAATATTCGCTTTCGGGCGCGGTCAGCGTGACGCGCGTCAGCTTCCCGCTGGCCGGCTCGATCCCGTAGATGTCGGTCTGGAAGTCATCGCGAGCGGTGAAATACAAGGTGTTTCCGTCGCGCGACCAGCTTGTCGTAACCCGGCCGGTTGGTGAGGTTGCGCGCTCCGCTGGCGGTGAGCTTCCCGCCCGCTCGCGACAGTGACACGAGGAAAATGTCTTCGTTCGAGGCCTGTCCGTGGCTCGTCGCGGCGCTCGCTGCCAGGAGCACCAGTGTCAGACGAATGCGCATGCGTTCTCCGTGCGGGATCAGTCGGGTGCGCGGGGCAATCCCGCACCTAACGCCAGCGCGATCCGCTCCGCCTGGCGTCCGTTCAGGCTGAGAATGATCGCCGCCATGTTGTTGGACGTCACGAGCTGCGCCGGCCAGCGCCACATGATCCGTTCGCCCGGGGGCGACACGAACACCGAGTCCAACTGGTCGGTGTCCTTCTTGCGGTCGGCTTCGGAAGCGTAGAGAAAGACCTGGATCTCGGCGCGTGAGGTTTCCCAGACGAGCCCTTCCACGCTCATGAAGTCGTGCCGGACGGGTTCATCCTTCCGGTTTACCGCCAGGCCCGCGCGCGAGATGCGGTCCTCGACGCTGCACGCTTGCCAGAGACCCCACACGGGGCAAGCGCCGCCTGCGGGCGGCATGACCGCGAGGGTCGACTCGGCGGCTGCGACCGCCGGCGCCTTTGCCTCTTCGATCTTCGGCTGCGGTTTCTCTCTGCAGGCAGGAAGCCACGCGATCAAGAACGCGATCGGGAGCGCTTTGGACATGACCGGAAGTTACGCGCCGCCCAGAAATGGCGTCTGACCCCGTTTCCGATGGGTCGCATGGAGGCGACTGGGGGGTTAGGATCGTGTCTGGTAGCCAAACATCTCTCCCCTTCCGCGCGAATTCATCATGCCATCGGACGAAATCGACTATCAGCTCATTGGCGACGACATGCAGGCCGTCATCGTGACTCTCGACCCGGAAGAGGCCGTGGTAGCCGAGGCCGGTGCCATGATGTACATGCAGGATGGCATCCGGATGATGACCTCGCTCGACATACAGGGACGTGGCAACACGAAACTGATGGATCGCCTGCTTGGCGCCGGCAAGCGCGTGCTCGCCGGTGACTCGTTCTTCATCACGATGTTCCTGAACGAGTCCACGCTGCGCCGTGATGTGGCGTTCGCTGCTCCGTATCCCGGCAAGATCCAGGCGATCGACCTCACGAAATGGCGCGGCACGATCATCGCCCAGAAGGACGCGTTCCTCTGTGGCGCGCGCGGGGTGGATGTCTCGATCGCCTTCTCCAAGCGCATCGGTGCCGGCTTCTTCGGCGGCGAGGGATTCATTCTGCAGCGACTGACGGGAGACGGCCTCGTGTTCCTGCACGCGTCGGGCACGCTTCAGGAAATGACGCTCGCACCCGGGGAAAAGCTGCGGGTAGATACCGGGTGTATGGTCGCCATCGAAGAAACCGTCGACTACGACATCCAGATGGTCCCGGGCATCAAGACCGCGCTGTTCGGCGGCGAGGGCCTGTTCTTCGTCCAGCTCACCGGACCGGGTCGCGTGGTGCTGCAGACGCTCCCGTTCTCGCGCCTCGCGGACCGGATCATTGCCTCCGCTCCCCGCGCCGGCGGGCGGCGCGTCGGCGAAGGCGGCGTGCTCGGCGCACTCGGCGGGCTGCTCGACGGTGATCGTTAGGCCCGTGCCGTGGCGCTGACGACGATCAATCCGGCAACGGGCGAGACGGTCGCCACGTTCGACGAACACAGCGTCGACGAAGTCGAGCGCCGGATCGCGGCATCGGTGGAAGCGTTCAGGACATGGTCGGTCCGCCCCGTTCCGGAGCGGGCCGCCGTGCTCTCCAGGGCAGCGGACCTTCTCGACGCCGAGCGCGACGCGTTCGGCCGGCTGATGACGGTCGAGATGGGAAAGACCTTTCGCTCAGCGCGCGATGAAGCAGCGAAGTGCGCGCTCGGCCTGCGGTACTACGCCGAACACGCCGAAACCTTCACCGCGCCGGTGATCATCGAGCAGGAAGGCATGCGCCACGGCGAGGTGCGGTTCGAGCCGTTAGGCACGGTGCTGGCGATCATGCCGTGGAACTTCCCGTTCTGGCAGGTCATCCGGTTCGCCGCGCCGGCGCTGGCAGCGGGCAACGTCGGTATCCTCAAGCACGCGTCGAACGTTCCACAGTGTGCCATGGCGCTGGAAGACCTGTTCCGGCGGGCTGGTGCGCCGCCAGGGGTGTTCCAGGTCGTGCTCATTGGCTCGTCGCGCGTGGAGTCCGTGGTGACCGACTCGCGCGTCTCGGCCGTGACGCTGACGGGCAGCGAAGGCGCCGGTCGCGCCGTGGCCGAAGCCGCGGGGCGCCACCTCAAGAAGACGGTGCTCGAACTCGGTGGATCGGACCCGTTCATCGTGGCGCCGTCGGCCGACCTCGACACGGCGGTGGAGACGGCCGTCGCCGCGCGCATCGTCAACAATGGGCAGTCATGCATCGCCGCCAAGCGATTCATCGTCCTCGAATCCATCGCCGACGCGTTCACCGAACGATTCGTGAAGCGGATGTCATCGCTCAGGGTGGGTGATCCCATGCTGCCCGACACGGATGTCGGGCCACTCGCCACCGCCGCGATCCGCGACGAACTCGACGCCCAGGTGGAGGAAACGATTTCCCGCGGCGCGACGGTGCTGCTTGGCGGCAGCCCGCTCGCCGGCAACGGCTGGTTCTATCCGGCCACGGTGCTCGACGACATTCCGCGGGGCGCACCGGCGAGAGAACTCGAGCTGTTCGGTCCAGTGGCATCGATCTTCCGCGTGCCATCAATCGATGCGGCTATCGCGCTCGCAAACGATACGGTTTTCGGACTCGGCGCCAGCGCCTGGACGACGGATGCCGTGGAAGCGGAACACTTCGCCCGCGGCCTCGAAGCCGGCTCCGTGTTCATCACCGGGATGGTGGCGTCAGATCCCAGGTTCCCGTTCGGCGGGGTGAAACAGTCCGGCTACGGCCGCGAACTTGGCTCCTGGGGGCTCCGCGAGTTCGTGAACCTGAAAACGGTGCGAAGGCTCGCCTAACGCTAACCAGCGAGCCCAGTAACAGCCGCAGTAGCAGTAGTGGTACGGGTACCCATAAC
>CBIHMX010000172.1:0-5931 GCA_966211115.1 uncultured Gemmatimonadaceae bacterium
TCAACGACGAGAACGGCTTTCCTGCGGTGGGACCAGCCAACCTCAACGCGAGGCGAAGCCGTGATGGCGACAAGCGACCTGAGAGCACTCCCGGTTAGACCGGAGGAGTAATCGCTTGCCGCCACCATACGGTTGTCGTTCAGTCCGAGATCTGTCCGCGAATTTCTCCGGTCGGGTTTGCCGTCGTGTGGAGATTGATGTACGTGTTGCCGTCGTCCATGAGCGCGAGCAGCTCCTGCATGTCGATGCTGGCATGCCCGGTGAACGTGAACGATCCGGAGACGAGCACACCCGACGTTCCGGTCAGGTTGCTGATGTTCAGCGTCACGATCGGCTCAGCGATGCCTGTCGTGCCCGCCGGGCCGTGGATGTGCGCAGCCGTCACGGGTCCGCTCATGTTGCCGCTCACGGTGACCGTGTAGACGATCGTAGTCGTGTTCCCGGTTGTTGTTGCCGTGAAATTCGCGTCAGCCGTGGCGGTAGCGGTTGGTACCGGTGGGACTTCCGACGCGCCATCGAGTGAGGCCTCGAACGTCTGCGTATCGGGCGGTCCATTGGGATCCTCGTCGTCGTCATCACAGGCAACGGCGCCAAGGACGGACACGGCAAGCAGGGAGATCAGGGTATTTCGCAACCTCATGTGGTACCTCCGCGGTGAGAAGAGATCGCTTCACGGCGGACCGTGCGACAGACGTCGGGGGGCGTCCGTGTTCTGCGCATAACGCCGCTTGCACGCAACTCGTACCCGCCTTCTGTCCGGGGTTTCGCGAACACGGCTGTTTGGCCTCGGCAGCGCGCACCCGCCCGTTACGAAACGAATCCTCGCAACGGGCGTGCGTCGCTTAACTAAACCTGCGTCACTCAGCGGGCGCCGATCTGCCCCCTGATTTCGCCCTCGGGGAAGGCTGCCGTTCGAATGTTGACGTAGGCATTCCCCGTCCTGAGCAGATTGACCAGGGAATCGATGGATACGGCCGGGTTGGTGGTGCTGCCGAAAGTGCCATTGATGATCAGGCCCGCCGAGTCCGTACTCGTTATGGTGAGCGGCACCAGCACGTCGGCGACGGAATTGTCGTCGGCTGGTCCGTGGATCGTCGCCTCGACCGCTCCCGCGCTCAGGTCACCAACGGTGATCGAGTACGTGACGAGCTTCCGTTCGTCGGATGTCGGGTCAAAGAATGGGGAGATGCCGGTGGTGACGCTGAATGTGCCCGTGCCAGCGGCGGGGACGTCGACCGCGGTCGGTCGTTGCGAAGCGCCATCGAGATCCGCCCTGAAAACGAGCGGTGTGAACGCCGGCGCGGTCGATTCATCTTCGTCTCCGCAACTGACCGCCGCCATGCCGAGGGCGAGAACCGCCATCGCTAGTCGTGCTTTCATCATTTCCTCCGCGTGAGAATTTCAGTTCTCCGCGGCGGCAGACATCGACAACGTGAATGGTACTTCGCTGCCTGCGCTTACCACCGCGGGCAATGGCAGGTCGTACACACCCACGAACCTCATGTTGATGAGCTCAGGGGGAAAATCTTTTCCTTTTGCTCTGTCGCTCGATCCCGCTCGCTGATACCGTTGCGCCTGGCAGGTAAATCGCTGAGTTCGATTGCAGCCAGGGCAGGGAATGAATCCACGAGGCGTGCGTGTTTCGCTGGTGTTGCTCTCCGCGGTTCTCAGCACGCTCCTGGCCTGCGACTCAGCGACTGAGCCATTGCCTGATGGCACGCGGCTACTCTCGGCGCCGCCGGTCTATCAGGTATGGTGGTCGATGACGGAGTCGTGTTCCGCTCGTTCGGGGCAGTTCGCGGCGATCGACTGGTACGTCGTGCCGGGGGTCGCGCAGTTCACGCACAAGGGCGAGCCGGTAAGCGGCTACTGGTCATCGGCTGGCGACCGGATCGTGATTGCCGAACGCGCGATGCTGGACGGCGGTCTTGTGCGTCATGAGATGCTGCATGCACTCATTGGAGGACGCGGCGGACACTCTCGTGAGGCATTCCTCGAGCACTGTGGAGGCTCCGTCGTGTGCCTCGGCGGATGCCTGCGGGATGTAGGCGTCGCCCCTTCCGTTGGTGGCGCGGTAGCGCGCGTGGCGCCAGGTGAGATGCGCGTCGATGTGGCTGTCGACCCGCCGGTGCCCCAGCGCTCCCTGGACGACGGCCATTTCCGGTTGGTGGTAACGGTGACCAACCCCTGGCCGGATTCGGTGGTCGTCCTCCTGCCCTCGTCAGGCAGCCTGCCGGCGGAGTCGTTCAGCTTCCGATTGAACAGCGGTCGCACGGGTCTCTGGAACACGCATCATGCCTGGGATCCCGGCGTGACGGTGTTTGGTCCAGGCGCCACTCACCGCGCCATTTTCGACTTCAGGCTCGCCGACCGGTTCGATGGCGTTCATGACCTGCCCGAAGGCGTCTACGAGGTGCAGGGTGGCTTCGGTCCCGCCACGAGCGACACGCGTTCCTTCCTGTTCGGCCAACCACGATGACCGCAGTAGCCCAGAACGCGGGCAGCACGGGTTTCGCGGAATAACACTGGACGGCAGGCGACCGGCCGAACACCCATCGTGATTCCGCTTGAAGATGTGCCTGATCGGGCAGGTGTTCCGCCGGTCGCCAGCCGTACGGCGTCCTTCTGCCAAACCCGCGCTATCCGTGTGCAGAGCGCATCTCCGCGAAAATCGTTCTACTCTTGACTGTCTAGAGGAAACGACGCATCCTCCAGTCGTTCCTCTAGACAGCCTAGCCGAACGCGATGCGCGCGACCCGTACCGACCTGCTGCAGGGCACCCTCGACCTGATCATCCTCCAGATGCTCCAGGGTGGGGCGACCAACGGATGGGACCTGACGCTGCGCATCCAGGCCACTTCGAAGGATGTCCTCTCCGTGAACGCGGGTTCGCTGTACCCGGCGCTGTATCGCCTCGAATCACGCGGGCTGATCAAGGCCAAGTGGAAGACGACCGCGAAGAACCGCCGGGCGAAGTTCTACGCGCTGACCGCACAGGGACGCCGGCAACTGGCGGCGGAACGGTCGACGTGGGAGCGATTCGCCGGTGCACTGTCCGCGATTCTCGCTTCCCGGGGAGAGTAGCCCATGTTCGATGCTGTCCTGGCACGGCTTCGCAGCCTGCTCCGCCGAGAGACCGTCACGGGCGAAATGGAAGAAGAGCTCCGGTATCACCTGGAGGAGTCCACGCGGCTGCATCTCGGCCGGGGCATGTCCCCTGAAGAGGCGAGGCTCTCGGCACGGACCGCGCTCGGTAACGTCACGATGATTGCGGACGACGCCCGCGCCGCGCGCGGCGAACGGATGATCGATGACATCCGCCGGGACATTCACCACGCGATGCGGGCTCTCGCTCGCACACCGGGATTCACGGCTGTGGTCATCATCACGCTGGCGCTCGGATTCGGCGTGAACGGCGCATTGTTCGCGGTGCTCAAGCGGGCAATGACCCCGACGTCAATCGCGGACGGCGCCACGTGGCTGCGCATTGGTGATCTCTGGTCATGGGAGGAGTACCAGCAGCTGAGTGCCAACACGAAGAGCATGACAGAGTGGTCGGCGACTTCGGACGAAGTGGTCCTGCTCGGCGCCGACTCGCCGGAACAGGATCCGCAGACCGTTCAGGCCGAGTTCGTCACGGACGGGTTCCTGACGTCTCTCCGGGGACGGGCCGCACGAGGCCGGATGTTTTCACCAGCGGACGTCGCACCTCCCGTCGGGATCGCGACCGTTATCCTCAGCCACTCGCTCTGGCGCCGCCGGTTCAATTCCGACTCGAGTATCGTCGGACGAGAGATACGACTGGCGGATGGTCAGCCCTTCCGGGTGATTGGCGTCATGCCACAGTCGTTCACCGGCACCTCGCTCCTGCCGCCGGACCTCTGGCTGCCGTTAGGTACGCGGGCCCGCCTGCCCAACACGGACACGGAAACCAGCTTGAACTGGTTCGGCTCGTCAGGCAGGAGGTTCCTTTTCCTTCACGCACGCCTCGGCCCTGGCGCAAGCCTGGCGGCGGCACAGGCCGAGCTGCGGCTCCGGATCGACCAGGTGGCGTCCCGGGGCGACACCACGCGAGGGCGCGACATTTCGACCGGCATGCACCTGGCCACCCGATCGGGAATCAACGACGCGGGCGAGATGGCCGGCGTCGCGCTCTTTCTCGGCGCCGCATTCAGCGTCCTGCTCATTGCCAGCGTGACCGTAGCCAACCTGATGCTGGCCCGGGCGGCTGCGCGACGCCGGGAAATGGGGGTACGTCTGGCGTTAGGTGCAAGCCGGGGTCGCGTGCTCCGGTCGTGGATAACGGAGTGTTTCGTGCTGTCGATCGTGGCGGCAGCGGCCGGCCTCACGATTGCGACGTGGACGGTACGGGCAATCGTCCTCGGTCCCACGTTCACGTCGCTGATGAAGGGTGGCGATCCGGTAATCCTGGCTGAAGCGCTGGCGCCTGACGCGTCGGTGTTCGTGTACCTGGTCCTGCTGTCGATCCCGTGCACTCTGGTATTCGGTCTCGTGCCCGCGCTCCGGGCGACGCGCCACGACCCGCTGACCACGATGCGCGGCGGCGGCACGACCGCCGGGTCCACAGCCGGCGCCGAACGCGTGTACTTGCGACGAGGTCTCGTGATCTCGCAGCTCGCCCTGACCACGGTGCTGTTGCTGGCGTCGGCGATGATGGTGCGTGGCGTTCAAGCGGTCGGCAGCCTCGATCCAGGCTTCAACCGTCGTGATGTCATCGCTGTTTCGCCAAGTCTTGTGCATGCGGGATACGACTCAACGCGAGCGGACCGATTCATGGCTGAGTTCCTCGGCCGGCTTCCGAGCATACCCGGTGTCGAACAGGTGACCCGCGGCGACGTCCCGATGGAGCAGCCGTTGTCGGCGCGAATCACCCGAGCCGACGGCGAGCCGAAGGAATCGGGTTGGAGCTACGTGAACGCGGTGACCGAGAACTTCTTTGACGCGCTCGGCATAGCCATCGTGCGCGGCCGGGCGTTCACGCGTGCGGAAGTTGAATCCAACGCGCCAGTGGCCGTGGTTTCGGAACGGACCGCTGAAACGCTCTGGCCGAACGAGGAACCGATCGGGAAGATCGTTTCGATCACTCCACGGGACCAGAATGGTCCGAAGGAACTGTTATCGGGTGCATTTACCCAGGCCCTGGTGATAGGGGTCGCGGCGGATGCGCAGATGGCGGGCGTTGGATTCTGGCCCCGGCGGTACGCTTATGTACCCGGGGACTACCTCACGCCCATGCTGCGCACGAATGGAGATCCCGAGGTCGCGAACCGCGTACAGGCATTGACGCGCCGCATCGACCCTAACGTGATCGTCCACGTGCGGACGCTGGAGGAAGCGATCTGGTCGTCATCGGGCTGGCTCGAGTCAGCGAAACTGATGACCAACTCGGCGGCGGGCATGGGCGTCCTGTCGCTGCTGATGGCGGTGGTGGGCCTCTTCGGGCTGACGGCGTACGCGGTCGAGCAACGCACGCGCGAATTCGGAATACGAATGGCGCTTGGAGCCGGGGCAGGGAACGTGCTTCGCCTGGTCACTGGCCAGTCGCTGAAGATGGTCGCGATCGGTTCCGGTATCGGCGTCCTGGGCGGCATTGCCCTGGGTGGAATCCTGCGCTCGCAGTTGCTTGGCGCGCGCGGCAATGATCCAATCGCGTACGTGGTCGTGATCGTTTCAGTGGCGATTGTCACGGTGTTGGCGTGCGTCATTCCGGCGCGTCGCGCCACCAGGGTCGACCCCTTGACCGCGTTACGCTCCGATTGAGGGCGATTTCCGCGGGTGGACAAGGAACACGGATGGCGCGGGTTGGCGGAGGGACACTGAACTGCTTGGCGACCGCGGACCACCACGTAAGTTGACGCTTACGCCGGTGTGGTGGTCCGCGGTCGCCATGAAGTACCCGCGTCATTCCGT
>CBIHMX010000173.1:0-5930 GCA_966211115.1 uncultured Gemmatimonadaceae bacterium
GTTGAGCTCTGCGGCAATCGACGACATCGCCGCCGCCATCACCGCGGCGATGAAAATCCCGGCCATGCCTAACGGCAGGTGGTTGAGCACAAAGTTCGGCATGACATAGTTCACGTCGCGCGACGGCTCGGCCGTCACTTCGGTCGCCCTGGCGAGCGCCTCGACGCGCACGGCATTGATCGTGGAGTCGGCGGCGAGGAAGACGCGTTCGCCGATTTCATCGCGTGCCGGCGTGGCAGCCAGCGCCGTCGCCGCCGCGAGGCGCTGCTGGAACCCCACGCGATACCGCTCCTCGAGAATCGCGTACCCGGCCGGATCCGCCTCGCGCACCCGGCGCTCGTGCGCGGGATTGAACAGCAACGGCGGGCGATTGAACTGGTAAAACACGAAGATCAGGATGCCGATCAGCAGGATGAGCGCCTGGAGCGGAATCTTCCAGTACGCGCTCATCAGCAGCGAGCTGCGTGCCTCCTCGACCGAACGCGCCGTGAGGTACCGCTGCACCTGGCTCTGGTCGGTGCCGAAATAGGAAAGCATCAGGAACGTGCCGCCAATGATGCCGGACCAGAACGTGTAGGTCTGGGTCAGGTCGAATGAGAAGTCGAATGTCTGCATCCGACCCGCGGTCCCCGCGATCTCCAATGCGCCATCCGGGCTCACCGGCAACTTCACGATCAGGATGATCGCGATGACGAACAGCGCACCGACGATCAGCACCATCTGCTTCACGTCGGCCCAGGTCACCGCCTGTACGCCGCCGAACATCGTGTAGATCACCGTCGGGATGCCGATGAGCGCGACCGACCAGATGAGCGGCCAACCGAAGATGGCTGAAAAAACGATGCCGGGCGCCGAAATGATTGCGCCGCAGGACATGCCGCGCGAGATGAGGAACAGGAAGCTGGTCAGCGACCGTGTTTTCGCGTCGAAGCGGCGCTCGAGGTACTCATAGGCGGTGTAGACGCGTGCGCGATGCAGGAACGGGACCAGCGTGACACCGAGGATGACCATCGCAACCGGCAGGCCGAAATAGAACTGCACGAACCGCATGCCGTCGGTCGCACCCTGCCCGGTCGTGCCGATCATGGTGACGGCCGAGAGCTGCGTCGCCATCACCGACAACCCGACCGCCCACCACGGCAGGTCCCGGTTGGCGAGGAAGTAGCCCTCGACGGTGGCGGTGCCCTTGGCCCGCTTCAGGCCGTCGGTGACGACCCAGGTCAGGTAGACGACAACGATGACCCAGTTGATCCAGTGCATGTGCGCCTAACGTCCGTAGCGCATCTGGAGCCATCCGAGTACGGCGAGGCTGATGAGCTGGACGATGACGACTTGGGTAAGCACCGTCCGGACTGTGCGACCGGGTTTCTGCTGCACGTATCTCTCCAGGATTTCTGGCCGGCCG
The DNA here is from genome assembly GCA_966211115.1 of uncultured Gemmatimonadaceae bacterium. Lineage (GTDB taxonomy): Bacteria > Gemmatimonadota > Gemmatimonadetes > Gemmatimonadales > Gemmatimonadaceae > JABWBJ01. Next base: position 1,406 of record CBIHMX010000173.1, read on the forward strand.
GAAGTTACGGCATGTGCGGAGGCTTCGGCAGCAGATGAGCGCAGGTACGACCACACCTGGCGCGGATCAGGGGGAAACGGCGGATCGGGACGTCACGAATTCCACCGTTCCATCCACGTTCGCGCCGAGCTGCCTTCACGGCGCCAGCACTCAGGTTGACCGCCCAGCCCACCAAACGCACTTTTGTGGCGACCCCATCCCATTTTCAGACATGCGCTTCGCGTTCCGCCTCGCGTCTCCCGTGTTCCTGGCGTTAGGCGCGGCTTGCGCCGCGCCCTCCTCGTCAGACTCCGCGGCCACGGTCAGCAGGCCCCGGACGCAGATCACCACGTCCGAAACGTTCGACGCCCGGTCCGTTCCGGCGTATGCCGGCTCCCACGACGCCACGTACGCCTATATCGACGCGAGCATCCGCGCCCACACCGCCAACCTCCAACGGTGGGTGCGCCAGCGCTCGATCAGCGCGCAGAACGACGGCATCACCCAGATGGCCGAGCTGGTTCGCAATGACCTTCGCGCACTCGGGTTCACGGAGGCGGAGCTGGTCCCGACGTCCGGCCACCCGGGCGTGTGGGGCTACTACGATGCGGGCGCCGAGAAGACGCTCGCCGTCTACATGATGTATGACGTGCAGCCGATCGAGCCGACGGGATGGTCGGTCAATGCCTTCGACGGTGCGCTGGTCGACCGGCCGCTGGGCAAGGTCCTGATGGCCCGCGGCGCGACGAACCAGAAGGCGCCGGAGCGCGCGTTCCTGAACGCACTCGAGGCGATCATCCGCACGCAGGGGAAGCTGCCGGTCAACCTGATGGTCGTGGCCGAAGGCGAGGAGGAACTCGGATCGCCGAACTTCGGGCAGGTGATCGACAAGTACGAGGCGCGCCTGAAAACCGCGTCGGGCGTGTTCTTCCCGTTCAACAGCCAGGCGCCCAGCGGCGAAGTCAGCATGTTCATGGGCGTGAAGGGGATCCTGGCGTTCGAGCTGGAGGCAAAAGGGGGGCCCCAGGGCGGACCCGCCACCGCCGAGATCCATGGCTCGTACAAGGTGATCACGGACTCGCCGGTTCTCCGGTTGGTCCAGGCGATTGCCAGCCTGACGACCCCGGATGGCAACACGATCCTCGTGCCCCGCTATTACGACGCCATCCGCCCACCTAACGACGAAGAACAGCGGCTCACGAACGGGATGCTGCCGTCGTGGATGTCAGGTGACAGCGCGACGCGGGCAGGTTTCGGCGTTACGAAATGGATCGGCGGGATGAGCGCGCACGATGCGTTGATCGAGTACCTGTTCAACACGACGATGAACGTCGACGGGATGTGGGCGGGGTACACGGGTCCCGGGATGAAGACGATCCTGCCGCACATCGCGACGGCCAAACTGGATTCGCGGCTCGTGCCGGACCAGCACCCCGACACCGCCCTGGCCCTGATCCGGGCGCATCTCGATGCGAAGGGCTTCACCGACGTCGCGATCCGGAAGCTGAGCGGTTATCCCCCCGCGCAAAGCTCCGTGAGCGCGCCGTTGGTGCGCGCGGCGATCGGTACGTATCTCAAGTACGGGTTCCCGCCGAGCGTGGCGCCGCGGCTGGCCGGCAGTGCGCCGTATTACGTGTTCACGCAGCGGCTGGGTTTACCGATGGTCGCTGGGGGCATTGGACACGGATCGGGCGCCCACGCGCCTGACGAGTACATGGTGATCGAGCCGGCGGCCGGCTCCAAGGTCGCCGGGCTCGCGCAGATCGAGAAGTTCTATGTCGATCTGTTGTACGCGTTGTCGGAGGCGCAATAAGATTTGCGCGGGTACGTCAACTGGAAGATCGAGTTTCCGGAGGACGGGGGATTTGCGCGGGTACGTCAACTGGAAGATCGAGTCTCCGGACGAGGATTTGCGCGGGTACGTCAACTGACGGAAGGGCGAGTCTCCGCGGAAACGGCGCAGATTTACGCGAATACAGCCTCGTGATATTGGACAGACGGGAATTGATCGTTGGGGACCACCGAAGGCCCTCATTCGACACTCGCGCAAGATTGAAAGCGCCGCGACCCTCACACCAGCGATTCACGATTCAGTTCAAGGTACTATTCGCGTGAATTCGCAAAATCCGCGCCGACTCGCCCTTCAGTCAGTTGACGCATCTGTGTTTATCCAACCCCTTGTTCATCGGAATGAAACGAAGATTTGCGCTGGTACGTCAACTGACGGTAGAGCGAGTCTCCGCGGAAACGGCGCAGATTTACGCGAATACAGCCTGGTGATATTGGACAGACGGGAATTGATCGTTGGGGACCACCAAGGGCCCTCATTCGACACTCGCGCAAGATTGAAGGCGCCGCGACCCTCCGCACCAGCGATTCACATTCAGTTCAAGATCTTATTCGCGTGAATTCGCAAAATCCGCGCCGACTCGCCGTTCCGTCAGTTGACCTACCCGTGTTGATCCAATCCAACCCGCGGGAATCCTATTGAGCTGGCCTCGCCGCTCTCGCCGCCAGCAGGTTGATGAACAACCGCGCCGCTCCCGGGACGCCGTTAGGCAGTTGCCGGAAGAACGCCAGGGTGGTGTAGACGTACGTCCCCCGCCCCACCGGCGCAATCAGGAGCGCGCCCTGGCGTGGGGGTTCTCCCGGGTCGCTCATCTCGAGCACCGCCTTGTACGCCGGGTCGAACGTACGCGGCATGTACAGCGAACGGTCCTGGATCCAGCCGTCGAAGTCGCGAGTCGTTATGCGGTTGGGCGTCCGCAGCACGGCCGCCGATGAATCGAGGATCGTGACCGGCGCATCCTCGATCGTGACCCGGTCGTGTGGCCGGTTGATGGTAACGGGATAGGGCATCATTCCCGGACGCTGCATCTCGTACTGGCCGTACTGGACCACCAGCGTCCCACCGTTGCGGGCATAGTCGAGGAGGCGGGCGTTGTTGGCGACCAGCGCCGCACTCGCCTCGTACGCGCGCGGTCCAACGACGATCGCGGAATATCCCCTGAGGTCCGCGGTCGCCAGTTGTTCCGGATCGAGCATCGTCACGTTCAGCCCGAGCTGCCCGAGGGCCGGCGCGCTGTTGTCGCCAACACCCTGGATGTACCCGACGCGGAGGTTGCCGGCGGCGGCGATGTCCACGGCTTCGATCGTCAGGCGCGAAGGGCGATAGACACGCCGCGGGTTGATGTGCTCGTAGTCGATCGTGGTGTATCCCTGTGCATAGGTCGACGAACCATCGATGGCCACGATATCGATGGCATGCCGTCCGGCAGGGAGGGTCCCGCGCACGTTGAACTCGACGGTGCGAACCGCATTTCCGCCCGGCACGACCACCGTGCGGGTCGAGCTGTCGACGGTCAGCCCCGATGGCACCCGGGCCTCGAGTCGTACCGTGCGCGGCGCCGAGTCAGGGGACTGCAGTTGGACACTGATCGCGCGTTCGATCGGGGCTCGCGCCGGTGCGTATTCGACGGCCTGGTCGAGCCTGACCGAGACTGCGGGCACTCCCGCCGCCGGCCGGCGGAGTTCACCCCGCACCTGGTCGGCGAACCGCCTGACGATGGGCGCTCGCACCGCGAACCCGATCCCGTCGACCGCCAGGTGAAGAACCAGCGACGGACCGGAGGCGTACACCGCTTCATCAGCTCCGAATACCGGATAGTCGAACATCGCGCCCTGGCGCGGACGGACCAGCCAATGGGGCTGCGTGACCTCGAGAAACCGGTTGCTGCTGCCGGTGTCGAGAAACACATCATACACGGCGCTGCTGTCCGGCTGTACGACAACCGGAACTGAACTGCCGCCTTGGCTCAAGGCGTTATCGACGCGCACGACTGAGCGCAGGACAGAGACCGGCCGCGTGCCACGATTGTACACCACAGGCTGCAGGGGAAACATCTCACCCACTCGCCACAGCTCGCGTGGAACCGATGCCTCCACGGCCACGCCCGCCGCCAGCGCGATCGCATCCGACACGCGTTCCGTCGCCAGTGCAACCGAGAACCCGGCGTCGCTGATCTCGGAGAAACTTCCGCTGACGCGTGGGCAAGGAGACCCTCCCCGCGCCGGCGGGCAGACGCGATTGAGCAACGCCTTCACTGCGCCCAACGGCGCTATGGACGCTTCGGGCCTGAACGCATCGAAACTGGCGCGGGCAGCGCTCAGGGCTGCCGGCAGCGAATCGAGCGCGGCCCGCGCATCCGCATTGCCCACATCACCTCGGAACCTCGCCCACGTCGTGTCGATTCCATCGAAAAGGGACCGCTCTGCCTTGGCATCGGCGGGTGCCGGAACGCGGGAAGCCTCGCGCTGGAGGAAATCGATTCGCGAGCCTAACGGCTGCAGCGTCCCGAATGCCTGCGACCGGTGTTGTGACCGGCTGATAGCCGCAATCTCGGCGTAGGACCTGCCGAGCAACGGGTCGTATTCACCGACGTTGAAGGACAACGTGGCGTTCTCACGACGGAAGCTGGCACCACGATAGAACTTCAGGACGGTCCACGGCCCGTGGCCCGCGGTTGCCGTCCGCGGCACGCGAATC
>CBIHMX010000174.1:0-5918 GCA_966211115.1 uncultured Gemmatimonadaceae bacterium
ATACGGGGCGTCGCAATCCGGCAGTGTATAGTGCGACGCCGACGAGATTCGCCACGATGATCAAGCCGGTAATCTTGAGTGCGAACATCGTCCGGCTCCCGACGGGGATGATGGGCAGCACCGAGAGCCCGACGTAGAGGAGCGTCATGAGAAATCCAGACAGAGCAAAGAGCTTGACCCAGCCGGGGACCGCAACCCCGGCGCGGCGGAGTCCGATGAGCGGCACCGCGAACATCGCGAGGTATGTGAGCCCGTAGAAGATCCCCGCCGAATTCCAGAGGAGCTGAAAGGCTTCCTGCTTGCCCACCCCCAGCAGTCCGAGCGTGCTGATGACGAAGGTCGTCGCGCCGACGAACAGGATGGAGTTCACCGGGGTCCTGTACCTCGCGCTCAGGCGCGTGAACCACGGCGGCAGCAGGTTGTCCCAGCCGGCGACCATCGGAAGCCGGGTACTGCCGGCGAAGTTGACGCTGGCTTGCGCAAAGCGGATCGCGAGCATCGCGCTGAGCAGGAGGGGCGCGACGGCGGCGACGCTGCCTAACGAACCGAAGCCGCGAGTCAGGAGTTGAGGAATCGGGGCAATGAGGTCGATGTCGTCGACCGGGATCATGCCAAGCACCGAACTCGTGCCGAGAATGAACATCAGGACGATGAGCGGCGCGGCCACGATGGTCGCCCGGGTGATGCTGCGGACGGGATTGCGGCACTCCCCGGCGTGAATGGCGACGTACTCGAAGCCGGCAAAAGCGCCGAAACCCATCTTGCCGAGCAGGTTGAGACTCATCAGCGAGACTACCGGAGTTGCAGTACGCAATGGATGGAACTCGGCGAGCGTGCCGCTGGCCACGTTCAGCCATGGCAGCGCGATGATCATCGCGAAGACGAGCAGGATCAGGACACCGCCGGCGGTGTGCACCCAGCGTCCGATGCGCAGGCCGACGATCGTGAGCCAGACCAGCGCGCCCACGACGATCGCCGTCATCGAACCGATGGCCCAGTTGTTCGCCATGAATCCGGCAACGCCGGGCCCGAAGATGTAACCCAGGTATTGCGTGAACTGCAGTCCGACGTTGGTCATGTTCAAAATCGCGAAGACCCACAGGTTCCACGCGACGATGAACCCCATGAACTCATTGAAGCCCAGCTTCGCCCATTGATACAGCCCGCCCTCGAGCGGCATGAGCCGGTTGAGCCAGACGGCTACGCCCGCCGACGGGACGTAGAAGAGCGCGACGGCAATGAGCCAGAAAATGACATGCGCGGGCCCCTGTTTCGCGGCGACGCCGACCCATTGCAGGCCGACGATGAAGAGAATCTGCGCGAAGACGAGGTCTTTCAGCGAAAGATCCTTGCGGAGCGCTTCGCTGTGCGCCTGAACGGCGGTTTCGCCGGCACCGAGCGCCGTGGCGTCAGCCGTCGCCGTCACGGCGCGATGAAAGCGGGCATCCGCGAATCTGCACCGCCCTCGAGGCGCACGCTACGCTTCGACCTGATTCAGACCTCTTGAATCATCAGTCCCTGAAACCACGCTCGAAGGCGGCGCCGAGTCGCAGCGCCAGGTCGTCGCGGCCGGCGTCGCTGATGACTTGCAGCCCGACCGGCAGGTCATGCGCGTTTCCGCACGGCACCGACAATGCCGGGAGGCCGGCCATGTTCGCCGGTGCGTTGAGGCGCGTGAACGCATCGACCACGCCAACCTCCCGCCCGTTCAATTCGACGGTTGTGTCCCCGATCGTGGGCGGCGCCACGGGAAGGACCGCGCCGACGAGACAGTCGACGTCCTCGAACGCGCTGTTGAATCCGCGGCGCAACAGGTCTCGCGTCGCCTGCGCGCGTAACAGGTCCAGTGCCGTCCACTGATACGCGGCTTCGAAGCGCTTCCGGACCAGCGGCCCGTACGCGTCAGGCATGGTCTTCAGGTACGGGTCGTGCTGGCCGACGGCCTCCGTCGCGCTGATGACGGCCGACGCCTGATGCGATGGATCGAGTTCCGTGATGTGCACGTCGCTCAACCGGCATCCGAGCCTGCCGAGCAGGCGGATGGCCGACTCGACCACCTTCTGCACGCCGGCATCGAGGTCACGGACGTGATATGCCGATATCCCGACCCGCATGCCCTTCACCGGCTTGCGCGCGGCCTTCGTGAACCTGCCCGCATAACGAGGGCCAGCCATCGTCTCGAGCATCAGGGCGCAATCGGCCACCGTCCGCGCCATGGGACCCACGTGGTCCAGCGATGGGCAGAGCGCGACGACATCGGTGACGGGCACCAGCCCGTAGGTCGGCTTGATCCCGGCGATGCCACAACATGACGCTGGAATCCGGATCGACCCTCGCGTGTCAGTCCCGACGGACATGACACCCATGCCAGTCGCGACGGCCACGGCCGAGCCTCCGCTGGAGCCGCCGGCAACACGGGACGGGTCGTGCGGGTTGTGGACGGGGCCAAAGTGTTCGTTGGCCGACGTGACGCCTAACGCTACCTCGTGGAGGTTGGTCTTGCCGATGATGATCGCGCCGGCCCGCCGCAGCCGGCGCACCACCGGCGCGTCCTGGCGGGCCACCAGGCCGCTGCCGAAGATTCTCGACCCGGCGGTGGTGGGCGCCTCGGTGGTGAGCACGAGGTCCTTCACCGAGACGGGCAGGCCGAACAACGGCGGCAGCACCCGCTTCCGCTGCATAACGAGACGCTCCGCCTTCAGCGCTGCCTGACGAGCCTGGTCGTGAAAGACGGAGATGAAGGCGTTGAGCTGGGGATTCTGGCGGTCTATGCGCCCGAGCGCTTCCTCGACCACCTCGACCGGTGAGACCTGGCGCCGCTTCATCTGGTTGATGAGCTGGTCCGTCGCGGCTGGTGACTCGGGATGGGTCATCGTTGGCAGGCGAGGGGTAGCGACCGGAAGCTGGCTGGACGGGAGTCCATCCCGTGCGCGACACCAATATAGGGATTCACATCCAGCGCTCGCCCGGGGACGGTCCGGCGCACCGTTTCGAGCGGCGGCGCGCTGCGTTCTGGCTATCATTCGTGTCCGAGAGCATACAGGGGGGTGCATGAAGGTCGAGAAAGTAGTCATCGGCATCGACTTTTCGCCGTCGTCGGTCGAGGCGGCCCAATGGGTCAGCCGCCACTTCTCGCCCGGGACCGAGCTGGTCCTGGCACACGTCATCTCCCTGCCCGCCGTCCCGCCGATCGTGCGGAGTCGTTTCCCGCAACGCGAACTCCTCGTGGATACCCTGCGTGAGGGGGCAGAGAAGAAGTTGAAGGAGATCAGTCTTTCGTTAGGCATCGATCGCGCCTGGCTCGAGATCCGCGAAGGCGAGCCGGTCGAAACGCTCACCACCCTCGCCGGCGAATTTGCCGCCGGCCTGGTCGTTGCCGGCGCCCACGGGGAGCGGGGCCTCCAGTCGACACTCGGCAGTACCGCCGAGCACCTGGTCAGGGCATCGACGCATCCCGTCCTGCTCGTTGCGAATCCTCGACCGAGGGCGCCGCGGCACATCCTGGTGCCGCTGGACAGGCAGGAAGACGCGCCGGCCGCACTCGAATGGGCCGGTGTCCTCAGCCGGCAACACCAGGCGAACGTGACCACCATTCACGTGTCGACGGGCGGCATGGCGAGCGGTGCACTGGCTGCCCTGGCGGTGGTCTCTGGCTCACCCCCGATCGACGTGACACTACCGCACTCTGTCAGCGCGGCACCGGATCAATGGGTCGAGTCCGCGGTGGCCGCGGGCATTCCCCGCGAGCAGGTGAGCAGCGAGATGGTCGACGGCGAACCGGTTCAGCAGATCCTGGCGGCGCAGGAGCGGCTCGACACCGACCTCATCGTCATGCCCCGGCGGAGTGCCGGCAACCTGCGGCGCGCGGTGCTGGGGAGTGTGGTCGCGGGCGTGCTGCGCGACGCTCCCTGTCCCATCCTGGTGGTGCCCGAGACCCCAGCCGGCGACGATCGTTAGGCCCACAGCGAAGATACCACGACTCCGAAAGAACCTGGAATGATGAGCGAGCATCCCGGCCGCACGGGTGAACCGAATGCCGGATCTGGCGGAACCGGCGCCCCGCCCAACTCCACTGCGCCTAACTGCGCGCCGGACCTGGCTCGAAAGTACCAGGGCAATGGAATCGTCGTGCTCTGGTATCCATCCCGCTGCATTCACAGCGCGAATTGCGTGCGGGCGCTGGCTCATGTGTTCAATCCGCGACGCAGGCCGTGGGTCGAAGCCACTGCGGATACGGCGGACCGGATCGCGGATGCGATCGACCGGTGTCCCTCGGGTGCGCTGCATTACGAGCGAACCGATGGACAACCTGGCGAAGTAGCCGACATCCCCGTCACGCTCACGCCGATTCGCAACGGCCCGTTGTACGTGCGTGGTGACGTCGTTGCACGAGCACTGGACGGCACGGAACTGCGGCGCGACTCGCGCATGTCGCTCTGCCGCTGTGATCAATCACCACGATTCCCCTTCTGCGACAACACCTGTCGCACCACCGGGTGGACGGAGCCGATTCGCGAGTCGCTCGAGGGACCAACCGGAGGTCCGGAATCCTCGCCGCCGAGTGCGCATGGCGACGACCCGGCCTCTGCCTCTACCCTGTAAATAGCTACGCAGTAACGAGATAGACGGATTCCCCGATCGGGAATCTGCCTCTCTTGCATCTTCGGTTTTTCTTCGGTATCTCTGAGTGGGAGTCGATGCGGCATCGCCCATCGGTCCACCGCCTTCTGCCAAACCGAGTATGCAGCTGCCGTTGATCGCTTCGCCGGAACTGTCGTCGTCTGCTCCACCGCTCGAGTTGATCGGGTCGCAGGGCGATATCCGGTATTACGACCAGACGGCAAAGGCGGTGCTCAACACGCCCGAAAGCACCGGAATGCCGTTCTGGTCGATCAACCCGTATGTCGGTTGCGCGTTCGGCTGCGCCTACTGCTACGCGCGCTACACGCACAAGTACGTAGCCGAGCGGAAGATGGCGGCCGGTTCGGACGAGGGACACGAGCTCACCGAGTTGCCGCCATGGCTCGCCTTTGAACGTCGCATCTTCGTGAAGCGGAATGCAGCGGACGTGCTGCGCGCATCTCTCTGCCGAGCGCAAAGTACAAGGTTCAAAGCACAAAAAACGCGATTCACCAGCCCAGACTCCCAGGCTCCGTCCGATTCCCGATTCCCGATTCCCGATTCCCGACCATCGATTCCCGATTCCCGGATCGCCAGGCTCTGGAAAGACGAAACCGTCGTCATCGGCACCGCGACCGACCCCTATCAACCCGCCGAGCGCCTGTTCCGCATAACGAGAAGCCTGCTCGAGGTCCTGGCCGCGGAAAAGGGGATGTCGGTCTGTATCATCACCAAGAGCGCGCTCATCACGCGGGATGTCGACCTGCTGGCCACGATCGCGAATCGCTCGCGCCTGACGATTCACCTGTCGCTGATCACGCTCGACCGTGAGCTGGCCCGGCGGATCGAACCGCGAGCGCCCACGCCCCACGCACGAGTGCGGGCGCTGGAACGGCTCGCGGCGGCGGGGATCGACGTCGGCATCAACGTCATGCCGGTGCTGCCGGGAATCACCGACAAGCCGGCGATGCTCGATGCCGTCGTCAGGCAGGTGAAAGCGGCCGGCGCATCGCACGTGAACGCCTGTGCCCTCCGGCTCCAGTCCGCGGCCCGCAAGCGTTACCTGCCGTTCATCGAGCTGGAGTTTCCGACGCTCTACCGCGCGTATCGCTCGACGTATTCAACCAGTTACCAGATGGGCGACAGCTATCGGGAAGGACTGAGCCGATTCATGCGCGAGCGCTGCCGCAAGCACGGGATCTGGTATGGGCACAGTCGGGATCGTGGCGATCGACCGCCGGCCAGCGAAGCACCGGACTCCGGTAACGATCAACTGGCCTTCGACCTGCAATGATGCG
>CBIHMX010000175.1:0-5918 GCA_966211115.1 uncultured Gemmatimonadaceae bacterium
GGTCGATGTTGCTGGCCAGTCGGCGCCGGACGCCGAGGCCTAACGACGTTCCCTCGGCGCGGTTGAATCGCACGAAGTCCGACACCGAACGGGCCAGGAGCGCTCCGCTGCGCGCACGTTCGAGGGCGGCCTGCCCCACCAGTTCGACGGCCCTGGCCTGCACCCGCGCGATTTCTTCACCGGATGCGGTCTCCACATCGGGAGGAACAACATCGCGGAGTGGCGTCTCGAACTGATATTCGGCGCGTCGGCCCGGGGGGGCGAGCTCGATTTCGGGGCCGGCGAATCGCGCGATCGGGACACCTTCGTTGATTTGGTAGCAGCAGACCTCGAAGCCGCCCCGGATGATCCCGCGCGCCGGGAAATCGAGCCACGTTCCACTGCGCCTGATCTCGATCTCCTGGCGTCGCGGCAGCCAGAAACGTTCCTCGATCAGGGCGTTGTCGAGCACGATGGCGACGTCGTCGAGCTGCTGGTCGATGAGGGCCGCCCGCGTGAACGAAAAGGCCATGCGCACGACCTGGGCATCGGCCCGGGACAGGTAAATCGCGCCAACCGCCGCCGGGGCCCGGTCGTTTTTCGGGCGAATGCGGACCTCGAAGACGTCGATCACCTGCCCGGGCACCGAGATGCGCATCGAGTCGCTGATCGCGTAATCGTAGGCAGCCAGCCCCGCGGCGGAGAGCGGATGTGGAACGTCGCGCACTTCATCGCCCTCACCAAGGCGGATGATCTGCGGGAAGTTGTTTTGCACGATCCCGAGATGATCGCGGTGATACTGGATGTCCGTCGGAAGAATCAGTGTGTCCCTCCTTCCGAGGATCAACTGCTTGCTGTGGTTCGGCGCGCGCCAGTAGACTTCCAGCGCGATTTGATCTGCCTTCACCACTTTGGGCGGATCAGGGAACCCCTCGCCGACCTGCGCGAGAAAGGTGAGGGATCCGAGCGCGGTCGCCGTGTAGTCGGTCAGTCCGGTGTCCGCCAGTTGCCGCGCGCGCCGTTCCGTGGCGCGGGCCACCAGTTCCGTGACCCGGGCGTCGTTCCAGTCCTGCGCGCGCAACGCGCCGGGCAGACCTAGCACAACAGCAATGGCAAAACAACGAATCATACAAGCGTAAGAAAAAGGTGTCTGACCCCTTTTTGAATGCCTGGATTTGACATGGTGACGTTCGAGCGCTTCACGGAACTCGCAAGGCAGGGCACGCTCGTGCCCGTCTGGCGTGACGTGCTCGTCGACACCGACACGGCCGTCTCCGCGTTCGCGAAGATCCGGCGGCCTCCGTTCGCGTTCCTGCTCGAGTCCGCGCCGGCCGGCTCCGAAACCTGGTCGCGCTACACGTTCATGGGAACGGAACCGCGATCGGCGTGGCGCTTTCTCGATGGCCGCGTCGACAGCTGGACTCCTGCCAAGGGATGGGAAACAGGTTCACCGTGCGCCGATCCGATTGCCGACCTCCAGCAACGCGTGCGCGCCGAGCGACCCGCTCCGGTGCCGGAGCTTGGTGCATTCTGGTCCGGAGCCATCGGTTATTTCGGGTACGACGTCGTGCGCACGATCGAACGACTCCCGTCGCATCAGCCGAAGGGCGTGGACGCGCCTGACGCGATCTTCGTGTTCTCGCGCGCGTTGCTCATCCTGGACAACCTGCGCGGCCAGGGGCGGATCGTCGTCGCGGTTCCCGTGCCGGAAAACGCGCCGGCCGCCGACCTTCGCGTCCTCTTCGAAGACGCCCAGCGCGACATCGACGTCCTCGTCGAGCGGTTGCGCGCCGTTTCACCACTCAAGCCACTGGCCCTGGCCGACTCGGCGAAACCGGCAACCGGGCGGTCGAGCTACGAGCAGTCGAAGTTCGTGAAGGACGTCGATCGCATCAAGGAATACATCATGGCGGGCGACTGTTTTCAGGCGCTCATCGCCAGGCGGATCGAGCTGCCGCACGATTTCGAGAGCGCGGATCTCTACCGTGCACTGCGGGCGTTGAACCCGTCGCCGTACATGTACCACCTGCAGCTCGACGGCGTGGAGCTGGTCGGCAGCTCGCCGGAACTCCTCGTCCGCGTCGCCGACGGGCGCGTGACGGTTCGTCCGATCGCGGGCACGCGACCAAGAGGCGCCACGCCCGCCGACGATGAGCGGCTCAGTGCCGAGTTGCTCGGCGACGAAAAGGAACGCGCGGAACATGTGATGCTGGTCGACCTCGGACGCAACGACGTCGGGCGCATCGCGCGTTACGGCACGGTCAGGGTGAGCGACTTCATGACGGTGGAGAAGTATTCCCATGTGCTGCACATCGTCAGCCAGGTCGAAGGCGAGCTGCGAGACGGCCTGTCGGCGCTCGACGCCTATCGAGCGACCTTCCCGGCCGGGACGATGACGGGCGCGCCGAAAGTCCGGGCGATGGAGATCATCGACGAGCTGGAGCCCGAGCGACGCGGTGCCTACGCTGGTGCCGTCGGGTACATCGCGACCGGTGATGAACGCATGGACCTCGCGATCACCATCCGCACATGCGTCATCGCTGGCGGCAAAGCATCGATCCAGGTCGGCGCCGGTATTGTTGCCGACTCCGTGCCCGAGCGCGAGTGGGATGAGACCGAAAACAAGGCGCGAGCTTTGCTGACCGCGCTCGGTCGCGTCAAGGACGCCGCGCGCTAGGCAATGGGGTCAGACTCCGTTGCCTCCGACCAATGGAGTCTGACCCCGTTGCCTCATCATATTCCTTGTCCATGCCATTCCGACTGGTGAGCGCGGACGGACAATTGTCCTTCGAATTGCGGGCCGGATTGCCGCTCGTACTTGGCCGGGCCTTGAGCAGCGACCTGCCGGTGCTCGACCCGACGGTCTCGCGACGGCACGCCGAGCTGACCATCGAGCCGTCGAGCGTCACCATCAAGGACCTGGGCTCGAGCAACGGTACGTTCGTGAACAGCGCCCGCATCGAAACGGCGAACGCCAGAGTGGGCGATCGCATCGTGTTCGGCAAGATCCTGTTCGAACTGCAGGACCTGAGCCCGATGCTGCTCGATGACGGCACCGTGGAGAACCGCCGACGTGCGGCCCGTGCCGGTACGACCGTCATCCGCCAGGTCCCCGTCCCCGACGCCGATCTCACCCTTGAACGGGCGTTGCGCGCGAGCGGGGTCCAGCAGGCGATCGATGAGACGGCCGTTGTCCTGCCGCAGCACGAACGCGACCGGCTGAAACTCACGCTCCTGCTCGAGGTCTCGAAGGCCCTGACCCGCGCGACCACCAGCGACGCGATGCTGGAGAAGATGATCCAGTTCACCTTCAGGCTGGTCGAGGTGGACCAGGCGTCGATCCTGTTGCTCGACGAGGATCACCAGCTCGGCGAGCGCCTGACGCGTGTGCGCGACGGCGTAGAACAGCATCCAGTGCCGATTTCGATGGCGCAGTCGGCATTGGACCAGAAGTCGGCGCTGTTGTCGGACAATGCCGGGGGGCAACAGCGCACGAGTGAAGGGTCGCGCACGTCGGTGTTCGCGCCGCTGATCGGCGGCGAGGGTCGATTGCTGGGCGTGTTGTATGTCGACAGCGATTCGAAACGGCGTCGCGTCGATGACGACGACCTCGAGTTCCTGGTGGCATTCGCCGGAATCGGGGCCGTTGCCCTCGACAACCTGCGCTTCATTGAACGCAGCCGACACGAAGCACTCGTTCGCGGCAACTTCGAGCGATTCTTCACGCCGATGCTGGCGGCCCGCATCGCCGCCGCACCCGAGTCGTTGCGGCTGGGCGGGGAGCGGCGCGAAGTGGCCGTCCTGTTCAGCGACATCCGCGGGTTCACGACGCTTGCCGCGCGCCTGACGCCGGTGGAAACCGCCCGACTCCTCACCGAGTACTTCTCGGAGATGGCGGATTGCGTGTTCCGCCACGGGGGCACGCTCGACAAGTTCATCGGCGATGAAGTGATGGCCCAGTGGGGGGCACCGATCTCGGAGCCTGACGATGCCGATCGGGCGCTGTCGGCGGCGCTCGACATGGTCGCCGCGCTGCAGAAGCTGAACGCGCGCTGGCTTTCGCAGGGGCGACCCCGCCTGCAGGTCGGTATCGGGATCAACTTCGGCGAGGTCTTCGCCGGATATCTTGGCTCCGAACGGCGCCTCGAGTACACCGTCATTGGCGACACCGTCAACACGGCGAAGCGCATGTGTTCGGCCGCGCAGGGCGCCGAGATCATCATTTCGGAACCGGTGCGGAACCGCCTGACGAGGACGTACGAGATCGTCGACCATCCGGCCCTTGAGATCCAGTCCCGGAGCGAGCCGCTGACGGTGTTCCGGGTGATCCGGTGACCATCGCGATCCCGAAGGACTACAACCGGTTTCATGTCGGTGACGCGCACGTGATCGCCCATGAATCATGCGTCGACTGGGCGAAGTCGGTGCTGCCCGGCGAGACGCTGCACGCCTGGGCGGCGCGCCAACCGGATGCCACGGACCTAGGGGGCCGGATCTCGGCGTACGCGGTGACGTTGCCCGGACATGACCGGAGGGTGGTCATCCGCCACTCGCATCATGGCGGATTGTTAGGCAGGCTGCAGGGCGACCTGTTCCTGCCGCCGACCCGGGCGCCATACGAACTGCTCGTGTCGCACCTGCTCGCGGGACTTGGCGTGCGGACCCCGCTGGTAGTGGCCGTTGCGGTGTATCCGGTGCGGAAGTTTTTCCGCCGAAGCGATGTCGTGTCGCTCGAATTGCCGGGCCGGGACCTTGGCAAGGCGCTGCGGGATGCGCCGGACGCCGACGTGCGGCGCGGCTGGCTGGACTCGATCGCGGCCCTGATCCAGTCGCTGACGAACGTGGGTGCGTGGCACCCGGACCTGAACGTGGGCAACGTGTTGCTCGTGGAGAATGGGCCGAGCGCCTGGGATGCATACGTGCTGGACATCGACCGGCTGCAATTCGCGCCGCCGAGTGATCCGACCGTCCGTGACGCCAATCTTGACCGGCTCGAACGTTCGATCCGGAAGCTGCGAGCCCGTTTCGGCGTGGGATTCGACGACGCGGAAATGCGGCAGCTTCGCGAGCTCGCCAGCGCTCCGATTCGCGCGTGATCCAGGCGCGGCTGGAACGCATCTGCATCGTCATGATGAGTGCGGTGGGCGACGCGGTGCACGTGTTGCCGGTCATCAACGCGCTGAAGCGCCACGCCCCCGGTTGCCTGATCACGTGGGTGCTGCAGCCGGGTCCCGCGTCGCTGGTGCGCGGGCATCGTTCCGTGGACGAGATCATTGTGTTCGACCGGAGCGCGGGGCTGCAGGGATTCACGGCCGTGCGTCGCGAGCTGGCGTCCAGGCCATTCGACCTGGTGATCAACCTGCAGGTCTATTTCAAGGCGGGCGTGATCACGTCGTTCACGCGGGCGCCGGTGAAGCTCGGCTTCGACCGCTCGCGAGCGCGCGACTTCAACTGGCTGTTCACGACGCACCGGATCCCGGCGCGGGAACCTGGCCAGCACGTCCAGGACCAGTACTTCGAGTTTCTCGAGGCGTTAGGCGTGCCGCACGCGCCGGTCACGTGGGACCTGGGGCCGTGGCCGCAGGAACTGGCCTGGCGAGACCGGTTTTTCGCCGGCATTGACCGGCCGGTGGCCTCGATCGTGGTGGCGACGAGCAAACCGGAAAAGGATTGGCTCCCCGAGCGCTGGGCGCAGGTGGTGGACCTGCTGCACGAGCAGTACGGCCTGCAGGCGGTGCTGGTCGGTGGCAAGTCGCCGCGTGAAGTGGCAGCCGAGCGCGTGATCATGGCTCGTTCCAGGCACCAGCCGGTTTCTGCGTTAGGCAGCGGGCTGCGGAACCTGGTCGGGATCCTGTCCGGCTCGGCGCTGGTGCTGTCCCCCGACACCGGCCCGCTGCACATGGCGGTCGCCCTGGAGCGTCCGGTCATCAGCCTGATGG
>CBIHMX010000176.1:0-5892 GCA_966211115.1 uncultured Gemmatimonadaceae bacterium
CAACCCGTCGTTTTCGCGACCTCTGACAATTGCAGCTTCTTCTCTTCGAGCGTCTGCATCCCGAGGCTTGGGCTACAGACCAGTATGTACGGCACGCGAAGGGTGGACGCCGGGTTCTGGGGATTTAGTTCCTCACAATCGCCCATGATGTAGAACACATCGCGAGCGGACTCCATTATGGCCTGGTCGACCTTGAAGTCCCTGTTATCGGCGAGTTCGATGAAGAGCGCATCTTCCGGGCGAACAATCGCTGGTTTCTTCACGCACTGTTGAGCGTGCGTATCGGCCGGCATCGCCATGGCCGCCAGAACGGCAATCACGGCACTGAGCGTGGCACGCTGCATCGCTGGCTTGATCCGCCTGCGGAGTCCCGATCGCAAGTGAATCGTCCACATCGTCGTCCCCCCGATGCGGAAAAGCTACGTGCCTCCGGTTCTCGTGCCAGATGAAACGAACGCCGCGGTGCTGGGATGCCACCCGGACGGGGGGGATCGCCGCCATGTTCCGCAGCCGCGAATCGTCTGGTCACGTCCAGCGGTGGCTCGTCACGGTGCCGTTGCCCGATGGCGGAATAGCACCGACACTCACGCGACCCTTTTGTGAGCATGGCGATGCTTCGTACCACGGTAGCTTTGGTTTCCGCGATCCTCATTTCTGCGTGTGTGCGCGATGAAGCGCCGGCTACGACACAGGAGCCGGAGCTGGTCGCGACCGTGTCCGGATTCGAGACGCCGGAGTCGGTGCGATGGGATGCCGCACGCAATGTGTTCTACGTCTCGAACGTCACCGGCAACCCAGGGCAGAAGGATGGCAACGGCTACATCAGCCGGGTTCGATCGGACGGGACGATCGATTCGCTGCGGTTCATTGCCGGTGGGCGGAATGGCGTGACGCTGCATTCCCCCAAGGGAATGTTCCTGCAGGGTGATACGCTCTGGGTAACCGACATCGATGCCGTGCGGGCATTCGACGTGACCGCGGGCGCCCCACTGGTATCGGTCGACCTGTCGCGAGACGGCGCGATCTTTCTCAACGACATCACGCGGGCCCCCGATGGCACCATGTACGTCTCGGATACGCGGTTCGTGTTTGGCGATTCCGGGGTGACGCACCAGAGTCCGGACCGCGTCTACCGCATCGCCGCGGACCGAGCGGTGTCGATTGCCGTTGAAGGCGACACACTCGGCATGCCTAACGGCGTTTTCTGGGACGACGAAGGCCAGCGGCTCATCATCGCCGCGCTGGGTCCGCCGAGGATTTTCGAATGGCAGCCCGGCGGCGGCGATCCCCGGTTGATTGCAGCAGGCCCGGGCGGTTACGACGGCGTCGAGTCGGCAGGTGGCGGCCGGTTCCTGCTGTCGGCGCAGGACGATTCGTCGCTGAGCATACTCAAGAATGGAACGGTTACGAAGGTCGTGGGTGGCATCCCGTCGCCGGGGGACATCGGCTGGGATCCGCGACAGCGCCTCGTGTTCGTTCCGCTATTGAATGCCAATGAGGTCCGCATCTTCCGGCTCCCCGAGGAGCTCCAGGAGATGTAAGCACTTAGCAGTCTAGTGCTCTCGCGGTCGCGAAGTCATTTCGATGCACTGACGCGTCGTAGATCCCACTGGACTCGGCGACAGTGCCGAGCGTAAGGTTCGGCATGCGAGGAATTGATGGGATGTGCGTTGAGGCGGTACCGCTCACCTCCACGATGTTCGGTACGTTGGGGCGAGTTCAGCCCCTCGATTCACGTCAATCTCTCCAAAACTGCCCCGACACTTACGCACTACCCTTGGCCAGGAAGCTGGGGGCGAACTCGTGACTATCCTCGACGAGATCCGCGCCGATAACGCTCGCGGTCAGGCAAGGTTCGACGAGTTTGCGCGTGACGTGCTGGCCAGGTTTGATGGTATCGACAATCGCTTTGACGGCGTCGACCGCCGTCTGGATGGCATCGACCGCCGCCTGGACGATGTCGATCGCCGCTTCGTTGATGTCGATCGCCGATTCGTTGATATGGATCGCCAGTTCGAACGGAGTGACGATCGATTTGCCGCCGTCATGGAGAAGGTGGGCGACGTTCAGTCCAACCTCATGAAGTGGTCGTTCATGTTCTGGTGTGGCGCGGTCGCCGCCATAGCTGCTCTGGCAGGAATCCTCAAATAGAAGTCCGGGCGGGTTAATGGCCCGCCCTCGAACGGTCTGGCAAAAGACAGGAGGCGACGCAACTCTGGTCCGGATACGTCGGAAGCCAAGGTCGCGCAACCTTGGCGTCCTTGGCGGTGAAAGAACTCATCAACTCAATCAGCTCCAGGGCGGCTTCACACCATTCGTTCGCGCGTACGCGATGAGCTGGCCGAGGTGTTCGTGGATGTGCGTCACGGTGAGGATCCAGCCGGACTGACCCGTGAACGGCTGACCGAACATCGTCACCGGTGCAGACATGCTCGTCGGCGTTGCGCTTCCAAGTGACTGCTTGAGGAATGCAAACGAACGCCGGAGCTCCGCCACCACGGAATCCTTAGACAGCTCCCGATTCTCATACGCGACACCGGTCTCGTAATCCGCGGTCAGGCCAACGGCGGGATCGGGGGGAAAGCCAAGCATGGCCGGGAGGACGTAGTTGTCGGCGGCGATGTGCAGCAGCACCCGGCGCACCGTTCGCGCGCTGTCTGGCTGCCAGTTGTACTTGTTCTCCGGCATCGCGCCAGCCAGGTCGACGACTTTCGTCTCCAGGCCTTCGATATCCTTGAGCAGGTCGGCGGCAACCATACTGGCGCCAGCCGTCGACGATTCGGCGGTTGCCGGTGGCGACGCATCCTGCGCCTTGCACGCCAGAACGGCGACGACGGCCAGCAATGAAAAGCGATTTACGAGGGACATGGACAGGGGGGTGAGGGACCTCGCGGCATCGCCGCGAGCGGACACGAATCTACGTCCTTCATTTCTCCCCGTCGACCCGCGCCTTCTCACAGTCGACGGCGGAAGTGCAGATTCAGGAGCGGTTCCCTGTCCACTGCCGGTACCGGCAAACCTTCACTCGCCAACCTCCCATGGATTCCAGGGCACGCCACACGCTGCAACGGCTGGGCGCCGCTTACGCCCTGGCCTGGGCGTCGACATCCATGGCCGTCGGCCCGGGCTCGGCGGCGCTCGTACGGTTGAGCGGCAACCTTGGCTGGGCTGGCCTGTACGTGGCGCTGTTCAACGTGGGCGCTGCCGCCGGTGCGGCGTTAGGCGGCCGGGCGATGGACCGGTATGGTCGAAAGGGTCCGCTCATGGCATCGTACGTCGTCGCCGCGGGTGGCTACGTCATTGCCGGAATCGGAGCCCAGGGGGGCATCCTTCCGCTCCTCGTGGCCGGCGCATTCATCCTGGCAGCCTGCTTCGGCACCGCGGGCCTGAGTCGGCTCGCGGCCGCCGAGATGTTTGCGCCCGAAGAACGTGGCCGCGGCGTGGCATGGGTCCAGATCGCGGCGATCTTCGGTGCCGTGGCCGGACCGCTGGTGCTGCTCCTCTCCGAGCCGCTTGGCAGGCTCATTGGCCGACCGCCGCTCGACCTCGTGTGGTTCCTGGCGCCGCCACTTCTCCTCATTGCGGCGGCATGCCTCGCCGGTGCCGCTGAACCCCGGTCATTCGTGCATGGGACGTCGGCCGCGTCGGTACCGGTCATGAACTCGTCAGGCGGATCGCCACACCTCGTCGTCGCCGCGACCGTTTCGCTGGCATCGAGCCAGGCATCGATGGCGGCGGTGATGGGCGTATCCGGGGCAGCGATCGCTCACGCTGGTCATGGCGTGCCGGTATTGAGCACGGTCATGCTCGCGCACTTCGTTGGCATGTTCGCGTTGTCGCGGGTCGTCGGCCGTTTTGCGGACCGCGTCGGCCGGCAGCAAACCATCCTGGTTGGACTCGCGCTCCTCGCGTCAGGCGGCGCCATCGTCGCGCTCGTCCCGGGCGCGACGGGCTTCGCCATCGGGCTCGCGCTGGTCGGCTTCGGCTGGAGCTTCGGGTTCATCGGGTCCACCGTGTTGCTGGCGGATGCTGCTCCGCCTGCTCGTCGGGCGCGGATTGTTGGGCGCGCCGACCTCACGGCGCAGTTGTCATCAGCCGCGATTGCCGTCAGCGGTGGGTGGTGGTTTGCCTCGCGTGGCGTGTCCGGCCTCGGCGTGCTGGCGATCGCGGTGGCGATCCTCCCGATTGCGTTCTTCACCCGGTCATCGCGGTATCGCGTCGAGCCTGGTAAGGGAACGACGTGAAGATCACGCTCGTCCGGCAGGTATGAACGCCACCTGTTGACGTCGAGTCACTGAGCAGGGCTGAAGATCCATTGCGTGTGACTTCATCGGCCGCTACTAATCGCGCTCATGACGACTCCTATCGAGGTCTGGCTGCGCGGTCCCCTTCCGGGAATTGCGCCCATTCTTCAGCCGGCTGCGCACGCGATCCTGCAGGTCGGGGAGGATGTGCTGCCGCTCGTCGCCGACCTCACGAGCGACCAGCTCTGGGCGCGCCCGGGTGGCGTGGCGTCCATTGGATTTCATCTCAAGCATCTCCCCGGAAGCCTCGACCGTTTGCTGACATACGCGCGCGGGGAACAGCTTTCGCCGGAACAGTTGGCGTACCTGGCCGCCGAACGCACGATTCACGACACGCGCCCTCCACTCGAGTCGCTCGTTGGTGGTCTGTCGACGGGTGTCGATTCGGCGATCGAGTTTCTGCGAACGGTGAAAGAAGACTCGCTGCTCGACGCGCGCGAAGTCGGACGACTGAAGCGACCATCCACGGCACTCGGCCTCATCTTTCACGCCGCCGAACATTCGTCCCGGCACGCCGGCCAGATCGTAACGCTCAACCGGATCGTGAGAGCGGCCTGACCCGTCCATTTGCCGCATCGTAAGAGCACAGGCTGCACTGTCAGGATGACGAGGGGGCTCACCACGCCACGTATGTTCGGTCCGTTCAATCCATCCAGCCCTTCCCAACCGAGTATTACAGTATTACCGTATTACATTCAATGTAATGCGGAGGAGAGATGCCGGTGTCGACGCTGACCGCCAAATACCAGGCCACGATTCCCAGACAGGTTCGCGAAGCGCTCCAGGTGAGCGCGGGTGATCGGATCGAATTCCTGATCGACGCGCGCTACGGCGTGCGCGTGCGCCGAGCACCTCCGCGCGACGCTGACTTGCAGGCGCTGGAGGCAACCCTCGCGCCGGAGTGGGAATCGCCGGACGATGACGACGCGTATGCCGGTCTATGATCCCGGGGACGTCGTCATCGTCCCGTTTCCCTTCACG
Organism: uncultured Gemmatimonadaceae bacterium; assembly: GCA_966211115.1. Taxonomy (GTDB): domain Bacteria; phylum Gemmatimonadota; class Gemmatimonadetes; order Gemmatimonadales; family Gemmatimonadaceae; genus JABWBJ01. Next base: position 5,286 of record CBIHMX010000176.1, read on the forward strand.
GACCGCGAGGCGAGCAAGCGGCGGCCGGCGCTCGTCTGTTCATCCACCATCTTCAACAAGCAGACGAAGCACGCGGTCCTCGCCATGATCACCACGGCCACTCACACGCCGTGGTCTGACGACATCTCGATCGTCGATCTCAAGAAGGCTGGATTGCCGGCGCCGTCGGTCGTGCGTTGGAAGCTTTTCACGCTGGACGCGTCGCTGATCATGCGCCGCGCCGGAGCGCTGGCGTCCGCGGATCGGCAACGCTGCCGCAAGGCCAATCCGGTCGCGCTGTGACATCACGCTCCGATCAAGGGCAGATCAAGTCGAGGCCTAACGAGCCACAGTCGTAGTCGCCGGCCGGCAAGATGACACGTTCTGGGTCGTGCCAACGCCGTAGCGGAGTGTCGAGAACGGAATCCGGAACTCGGCGTACCATCCTGTGGAATCGATCGACGTGGCGACCTGCCACGTCGCGTCCCAGTTGAGGTTGAATCCGCCCATCGAACCGGACTGCGCGCGGGTCTGGCCCTGCTGAAACACGCCACCGCTGACTTCGAGCTCTCATCATCGAGCTTGCCGTCAATGACCGGAGCTGTGGTGACGACGGCCGCGGTCCCAA